>NZ_WXYH01000037.1:0-20288 GCF_009872365.1 Rhodococcus sp. T7 | reverse complement strand
CGCCGAACGCTGCGTCCAACAACACAACCCACCCTGAACAGCAGAAATGACGCCCACACAAACCTCAGGAGCGCCACGCCCGTTCGGCGGAGATGCCGTAGACCAGCATCAGTGCGCCCTTGGCCTGCTCGATCACCGCCCGCGACTCCGCGATTTCGGCGACAGCCTCGTCGACGGAGTCCTGCACATCGCTGGTGTGCGCGTCGGTGATGTCGATGTAGAACCCGGTGGTGCCGATCACGGCACCGGTGTCGTCGTGCAGGCGGTCCCCGACGACCACCACGTGGTGGACTGTTCCGGCGGTGTCGATGATGCGGTGTTTGCTGCTGAACGGTTCGGCGTCACTGATCATCCGGTCCAGGACCCGCGCGACACGCGGGTGGTCCTCGGGATGCTTGTGGGAGAGCAGCAAAGCGGTGGTCGGGGTGATCTCACCGGGTTGGTAGCCGTGGATCCGGGCGACCGCGTCCGACCATTCCCACCGCTGCCCGTCCAGGAAGAACCGGAAACTGCCCACCCGTTGCGCCTCGTCGCCAAACACCTGCTCTGGATCCACGCCCTATTTTCTAGCGCATAGATAGCCGGGGAGTTGCACCGGCCGTTCGGTCGTGACCGGGGCCACGTGGCCGTGCACGTTGGAGCGGGCCCTTCGGGTCTCCCTCGCGGCCTTGTGCGATGGCGCCCGTTCGGGGGTGCGGCGGCACTCGCGGGCGGGCGCTCAGCGTATGGACAACGGAGGAGGGTTTGTACACGAACGGCTTCCTCAGTAATGTTCTGGCAACGCACCGGATCGTCCGGCGCACACACACCTGCAGGGAGGGCGGGCACAGATGAAGTACCGGGAACACCTTGCCAGTGGTGTCGGTGTCCTACGGTTGGCTGTCGACGCGTGTATCGCTGTGACGTCGATGGTGATCGCAGTTCCGGTCGCCTTCTTTGTCGGCAGGGCCGGCCAGCATCGGGCGGAGGGTGCGTGGACGAGTCCGTCCACTGTGGCGCCGGGGTCGACGACGCACGATCTCGGGACGTCCGTCACATACCGGGAACGGACCGGAGGCGGCTGCTTGCGTTCGGCAGAGGCTCAGGGGGAGTTGGAAAGAGATGAGCGACGCCGACCTGACCACCCTCGATAGCCTGGTCCAGATCATCGCCGCGCAGGTTCGCGAGGATTGCTCACGGTGACCATGATCCGGGAGATGCGTCGAAGTCGTTTCCGCGGCGACTGTGTCGACGGGGCGTGCGGGCCTTTCCACCGCGAACGCTACGACCACCGCCCAGGCCGGTGGGCGATCCGCCGCTACCGCTACAAAAGATGCGAGACACCGTGACAGGGGCAACCGAAGTCGCGGCCCTGATGGCGGGTCTGGTCGGCCGCCGTCATCGGGTCACCGACTACGAGGTCGGGCGGGAGAACATCCGCGAGTATGCCCGGGCCGTACTGGATCCGCATCCGGCCCATCACCGCGACGGCGCCGCCCACGAGCTCGGATACGACGGACTGATCGCACCGATCACGTTCGTCAGCATCCTCGGAGCGTTCGCGATCGAGGAACTGTTCGTGCGGGTCCTGGTCGGCTACGACCTGAGCCAGATGATGCACACCGACCAGCAGCTGATTCTGCATCGGCCGGTGCAGGTCGGGGACCGATTGGACTGTGACGTTTGCCTGGAGTCGTTCCGGCAGATGGGCGGTACCGACATCATCGTCATCAAGAACCTGATGACCGACCAGCACCAGGATCCGGTGGCCACCACCCGCACCACACTGGTCGCCCCCACCGGCGGGGTGGCCGACCCGGAACTGGCTCGGGCGGTCGCAGCGGTGATGATGCACCAGGCGCCCCTGCCGGCCCCCGCTCGATAGGACCACAGCATGCGCTTGACGTGCAGGGGAAGACCACACCACCGGCGCAGTGTCGATCCCGCCGGATCGCCCGGTCGATCATTGTGCGAACTCCCCCTGCGGGGACGCGGCGATCACGGAGACAACTTGCTGCCCATTCGAATCCGAGCGTCCGTCTACAACAGCATCAATCTGCGCAAGTGACGGACCCCGTCACTCATGCTTGATGAGTTTTCGCGTCCCGGATCTACTGGCTTGCAGGGGACGCGGGTGGTGGTCAGAGCAGTAGGTGGAAGATGTCGAAGGCGACGTTCCATTCCGCGGTCCCGGGGTTCTTACGGTCCGGCTCGACCGTGACGAAGGTATGCGCCAGCGCCACGCTCAGGCCTCCGGCGATCAGCGGCAGTCGCTGCTCGGTCTGCTCGGAGAGGGCCATGTCCAACGGTGGCCGGGCCGTCAGTTGATCGAGCAGAGGTTGTAGTTCGATCTCCTCGTCCAGTTTCTCGAACCGGTGAATGCTCTCCTGCAGTCCTTTGGTGATCGGCAGGTCCCACGGTTCGATCACGTCCCGCAGGTTTGCCTTTGCCGAGGCCTTGCCGATGAGGATCAAGTCGTAGATCTTGTCGTCGATGAAATCGGTATAGCGCTTGAGATCGTTCCGGTCGACCTGCAGGCCGGCCGCTGCCCGGAAGAACCGCTGGAATTTCACGGTGCCCATCACTGGCATGTCGTCAGCTCCTATCGAAGTATTCATGGATTTGGCGGACCGCCATCGCTCCTTCACCGACAGCGGATGCGACCCGTTTCACCGAGCCGCTGCGGACGTCGCCCGCCGCGAACAGACCCGGCCGGCTGGTTTCGAGCGTCCTCGACACCTGGGCGCCGATCCGCCGCCGGTTGCCGTCCCCTCGGGCGTGGACCGCGTCCACGCCCGTGAGGACGAAGCCGTGGTCGTCGAGCGCGATCGCGTCGGCCAGCCACCCGGTGTGCGGCATCGCCCCGATGAAGACGAACAGGGCGTGCACCCGGATCGTGTCCTGCTCCCCCGTGTGATTGTCCTCGACCACAATCTCTTCGAGGTACTTCTCACCGTGAACTTCGCGGATCTCGGTATGCCGGTGCACGGTCACCCGGGGATGGCGCTCGATCTGGTCGACGAGGTACCGGGACATGCTCTTTCCGAGGTCACCGCCGCGGATGAGCAGGTGAACGTGGGAAACATGGTCCGCGAGAAAAACGGTGGCCTGTCCGGCGGAGTTTCCGCCACCGACGATTGCCACCGGGTCGGTGCCGCACATCCGCGCTTCCTGATGGGTCGCGGCGTAGTACACGCTCGTCCCCTCCAGTGCCTCGATCCCCGGAACCGTCAACTTGCGATACCGCGCCCCGGTGGCGAGCACGACGGCCCGGCCGTGGACCGCGCCGCCATCCGCCAGTCGGAGCACATGGTTCCCGTCCTCGGATCCCAGACCGGTCACCTCCGCCGACACCAGGATGCGGGCGCCGAACTTCCCGGCCTGGAGCACGGCCCGCTCGGCCAATTCGGAGCCGGAGATCCCGGCCGGAAAGCCCAGGTAGTTCTCGATCCGGGAGGAGGTACTCGCCTGGCCGCCGGAGGCGATCGACTCCAGCGTCACCGTGTTCAACCCGTCCGAGGCGCCGTACACGGACGCGGCCAGACCGGCCGGTCCCGCACCTACCACGACGAGATCGCATACGTCCTGGGCTGCGTCGGGGACCGAGTCCGGGACCGGAAGCCCGACGATGCGGGCGAGTTCGGCATTCGTCGGATTGCGCAGCACCTTCTCGCCGTGCCAGATCACGACGGGAGTGTCCTCGGGGGCGACGTCCAGGCTGCGTAGCAGCTGCTCCGCCCGTTCATCCTGCTCCAGATCGATCCATCTGTGGGGCAGTCGGTTTCGCATCGCGAACTCGCGAAGCCGCAACGTGTCCGGGGAATAGCAGGAGCCGATGATCCGGAACCCCGAACCGAGCCCGATCAGCAGGTGCCGGCGCACCAGGTAGGCGCGCAGGATCAGATCGCTGAGCACGGGATCGTGGGCAACGAGTTCGCGCACCCGCTCGGCTGGGACGACGAGCACCTCGCCGTCTTCGATCGCCTCGGCGGTGAAGAACGCCACCTGGCCTTCCAGCAGTCCGAGCTCGCCCAGGAAGCGGCCGGGACCGTGCAGGCGCAGTATCCGGCGTTCGCCGTCCCCGGCGCCCTCGTCGACGACCGCGACCTTGCCGGAAAGGATGACGAAGAAGTCGTGGCTGGGCGCGCCCTCACGGATCAGAACCTCGCCGGCGTGAACCGATCGACGCGTGCCACCGGTCTCGAGCGTTGCGACCTGGTCGTCCGTCAGCCGCGGGAATGCTCCGACCGCATCCGGAGTCTCGTCGTCGACCGACGGAACGTCGCCGACGGGTGTGGCGTCCTCAGACGAAGTTCTGGTCGACATAACACCAGCGCCAATCTTCACCGGGCTCCATCGACTGGACGATCGGATGGCCGATGGTGTGAGCGTGCGCGCTCGCGTGCTTGCCCGGCGAGGAGTCGCAGCAACCGACGTGTCCGCACGTCAGGCAGAGCCTCAGATGCACCCACGGGGTGCCGAGGCGAAGACATTCCTCGCAACCCTGCGGGGTCCGGGGCACCACGGCCCGGATCGCCGTCACGTGCGGATCCGCATGGACAAAGGTCATGACTTCGCCTCCTTGCCTGCATTTTCCGAGAGTGCCTGATCGAGCCACGTGCGCAGCTGGGGTACCGGAGCTGCGCCCGCCTGCCGAGCGAGGACCTCACCCCGGTCCATCACCAGCAGAGTCGGCACGGCGCGGACGGTGAACCGTTCGGCCGTCTGGGGAGCAACATCTACGTCGACCTTGACCAGCTTGATCTGACCTGCGCGTTCTGTGGCGAGTTGCTCGAGCGCCGGGCTGACCATGCGGCACGGGCCGCACCACGTCGCCCAGAGGTCGACGAGCACAGGCACCGAGGACTTCTCGGCGACCTCTGCGAAGTCGTCGTCCCCTGCCGAGGCGATCCACGGCAGCGGCTCGTGGCAGTTCCCGCAGCGCGGTCGTCCTTCCCCGGCCGCCGGCACCTTGTTGACCTTGCCGCAGTTCGGGCACTTCACCTTGTCGGATCCCATGACCAGACACCTCTTCTCAGGCCGCCGCGACGGCGGGTTCGGCGTACGCGACGGCGAGCTCGCCGCCGTCCACCGTGACAGCGATGGTGCCACCTGGTTCGATCTCGCCGCGCAACAGCGCGCGACCGATCTTCGTTTCGACCTCGTGGGCGATGTACCGCCGTAGCGGCCGCGCACCGTAGACCGGGTCGAAACCGTGTTCGGCGATGAGCCGGCGTGCTTCCGGCGTGATATCCAGGTGTATCTGCCGCTCCGACAACCTGTTCCGGAGATCGGTGAGCTGCAGCTCGACGATGTGCTCGATCTGGGGCAGCGTGAGCGGAGTGAATAACACGATGTCGTCGACCCGGTTGAGGAACTCGGGACGGAAGTGCCCGCGCAGTTCCGCCAGCACCCGCTCCCGGGCGTCCGGCTTGATCTCGCCGTCGGCTGTGACTCCGTCGAGGAGATGCTGGGATCCGATGTTGGAGGTCATGATGATCACCGTGTTCCGGAAATCGACTTGTCTCCCCTGAGAATCGGTGATCCGGCCGTCATCGAGCACCTGCAGCAGGGTATTGAAGACGTCGGCGTGGGCCTTCTCGATCTCGTCGAAGAGCACCACGGAGTACGGCTTGCGGCGTACCGCCTCGGTGAGCTGGCCGCCCTCGTCGTACCCGACGTACCCGGGGGGCGCACCGATGAGCCTGCTCACCGTGTGCCGCTCCTGGTATTCGCTCATGTCCAGGCGCACCATGTTGTCTTCGCTGTCGAAGAGGGCACTGGCCAGCGTCTTTGCGAGCTCGGTCTTTCCCACGCCCGTCGGGCCCAGGAAGATGAACGAACCGATCGGCCGGCGCGGATCACGGATACCGGACCTCGCCCGGATCACCGCGTCTGCGACCAGTTGCACGGCCTCGTCCTGACCGACGACCCTCTCGTGCAGAATCTCGTCGAGCTTCAACAGCTTCTCCCGCTCGCCTTCCTGCAGCCGGGCGACCGGGATACCCGTCCATGCGGCCACGATCTCTGCGATCTCGTCTTCGGTGACCACTTCACGCAGCAACGGATTCTGTCCCTGCCTGGTGGCCAGTTGCTCCTCCGCCGCCGCGAGCCTGCGTTCCAACTCGGTGATCTCGCCGTATCGCAACTCGGCGGCCCGATTGAGGTCGTAGTTACGCTCCGCCTCCTCGGCCTCGTGGCGCAATCGTTCCAGCTCTCCCCGCAGCTCCTGCACCCGCCGGATCGCCTGCCGCTCCGCCTCCCACTGAGCGTGCCGGGCGTCGGCCTCGGCCCGTAGATCGGCCAGCTCCTTACGCAGCTCGTCGAGGCGCGTCTTGCTGGCCGCGTCCGTTTCCTTGGACAGCGCGGCCTCTTCGATCTCCAGCCGGGTCACCTTCCGGGTGAGCTCGTCGAGTTCGGCGGGCATCGAATCGATTTCCGTGCGTAGCCGGGCACACGCCTCGTCCACCAGATCGATCGCCTTGTCCGGAAGGAAGCGGTCGGTGATGTACCGGTGCGAGAGGGTCACGGCGGCCACCAGTGCGCCGTCCTGAATCTTCACGCCGTGAAACACCTCGAGGCGTTCTCGAAGTCCGCGCAGAATCGAGATCGCATCCTCGGCGCTGGGCTCGTCGACGAGAACGGTCTGGAAGCGACGCTCCAGTGCGGCATCGGATTCGATGTGCTTGCGATACTCGTCGAGAGTGGTGGCACCGATCATGTGCAGTTCGCCGCGGGCGAGCATCGGCTTGAGCATGTTGCCGGCGTCGAGAGATCCCTCGCCGCCGACTGATCCCGCACCGACCACTGTGTGTAACTCGTCGACGAACAACAGGATGTGCCCCTCGGCCGCCTTTACCTCGGACAGCACCGCCTGCAGTCGCTCCTCGAACTCGCCGCGGTACTTCGCGCCGGCCACCAGGGAACCCATGTCGAGCGAGAAGATCGTCTTGTCGCGCAGGCCCTCGGGCACGTCGCCGCGGACGATCCGCTGGGCGAGGCCCTCGACGATCGCGGTCTTGCCGACGCCGGGGTCGCCGATCAGCACCGGATTGTTCTTCGTCTTCCGGCTCAGGATCTGCGTTACCCTGCGGATCTCGGCATCTCGGCCGATGACCGGATCGAGTTTGCCTGCCCGGCCCTCGGAGACGAGGTCGCGTCCGTACTTCTCCAGAGCCTCGTACGCCCCCTCCGGGGTCGCCGAGGTGACGCGTTGATTGCCGCGCACTTTCGTCAGCGCCGTGAGGAAGGCCTCTCGTGTGACCCCATGACTGGCGAGGACCCGCCCCGCCGCACTGGCCGACCCCTCCTCGGAGAGGGCCATCACGAGATGCTCCACCGACACGTAGGAATCCTTGAGTCGCTTCGCCTCCCGCTCCGCGGCGTCGAGCAGCTTGGCCAAACGCTGGGTGATCATCACCTGACCGGGCGTCGCGCCGGGGCCGCTGACCTTCGGCCTGCGCGACAGTTCACGTTCCAGGTCGGATCGCAGGGCATCGACGTTCGCGCCGGCCTGCTCGAGCAGTCGGGGGACCAACCCTTCCTGCTGATCGACCAACGCGAGCAGCAGGTGCTCTCCGTCGACCTCGGTGTGACCCATTCTGGTCGCGACGTTCTGGGCTTCCTGCAGGGCTTCTCGTGACTTTTCAGTCAGGCTGCCGGTGTCCATGGGGGTGTCCTCCTTCTGCGGGAAGCTGCTTCGAGTTTCTCGATTCGATCCAGCAGATCGAGCACGAGCCCGATTGCCGAGTAGTTCAGGCCCAGACCGGTCCGCAGCCGTTGGATACGGGCGGCGTGGGCCACTTCGGATGGTTCGAACGACATCTCGCCGCCGGCGTCGCGGCGTGCGTCGAGCAGGCCGAGAGCCACAAGCTTTCGTGCCAGATCCGGGTGCAGACCGGTACGTTGTGCGAAGGCATCGGGCGACAACCCGGTACGGCGAACCAATACGTACTGGGTGACCGGGGTCGGGGTGCTCATTTCTCTTTCCTCGGATCGAAGTTCGATTCGGCGGCCAACTGCTCGAACAGCTCGCGTTCGCGTGCTGTCGGTTTCGACGGCACCATCACCTTGATCTCGGCGTAGAGGTTGCCGTTGGCGCCCCGCGGATTGGGCATTCCCTCCCCGCGCAGTCGCAGCTTCCTTCCCGTCGACGAGCCTGGTACCACTTTGACTTTCGCCTCGCCACCCGGGGTGGGAACGACGACGCTCGCCCCCAGTGCCGCCTCCCACGGCGATACGGGCAGATCGACGTAGATGTCCCGGCCTCGTACCCGGAACCGGGAATGCGGCTTGATCCGCACCACGAGGTACAGATCCCCGTGCGGCGCGTCGCCGTTGCTCCGGCCACCTTGCCCGGCCAGCCGGATTCTCTGGCCGTCCAGGACACCGGCCGGAATGTCGACGTCGTACTGGCGTCCGTCCAATCGGAGAGTGCGTTTGCCGCCCCGATACGCCTCTTCCAGGGTCAACTCCAGTTCCGCTTCCTGATCGGCGCCGGGAATCGGCCCGTACCCGCCACCGCCGCCGAACATCTGCCCGAAGAGGTCCTCGAAGTCGACGGCGCCCTCGCCACCGAATCCTTGACCGAAGTGCACCCTTCTGCCCCCGCCACCGCCGCCGCCGTACCCACCGCCGCCGTACCCACCGGCGCTTGCCCGGACCCGTTCGTCGTAGTCCTCGGGCACACGCCGGAAGTCGTCACCGAATCGGTCGTAGCGTTTCCGGGTGTCCGGGTCGGACAACACCTGGTAGGCCTCGTTGGCCTCCTTGAACTTGTCCTCCGCAGTGGGGTCCTTGTTCACGTCGGGGTGGTACTTGCGGGCCAGCTTGCGGTAGGCCTGCTGGATTTCGTCGGTGCCGGCGCCCCGCGGGACCCCGAGCACTTCGTAGTAGTCACGCGCCATCGGTGCTCACCCCTCGGGGCGGCTGACTACCACCGCGGCGGGACGCAACTGCCGCCCGTCCTCTCCATAACCCGGGCGCAAGACCTCGATCACGGTCCCGGAGGGAACGTCGGGTTGGGCCACCACACTGACCACTTCGTGGAGCTCCGGGGAGAACGGCACACCGACCTCGTCGTGGCGCTCGAAGCCGAACCGTGAGAGCACCTGCACCGCCTGATCCCGGATCGCCTTCACACCCTCGACGACGGTCTGAGGATCGCTGCCCGCGTGAGCCAGCGCAAGCTCCAAATTGTCCAGTACCGGCAGCCACGCCGCGGAAACCTTCGCCACCTCCGCGGCGCGTTCACGGTCCAGATCCTTGGCATACCGCTTGCGCAGGTTGTCCAGATCTGCGACGGCCCTGCGCCAGCGGTCCTCGAGTTGAGCCAACTCGGCCCCCGTGTCGGTGCGATCGGGCGCCGTCTCGGTCTGATCCCTGTCGGTACCGTCGGTAGCCGGCTCGGTCGTCGAATGATCTGCAGACCTTTCCATCGTGTGCCTCAGCTTCGATCGAATTCGGCGTCGATCACGTCGTCGTCATCCGACGACGCAGCCTCGGCGTCGCCGGCCTGGTGTCCGTCGCCGCCGTCCTGGACCGGCGCGAGCCCGTAGAGCAACTGCTGGAGCTCCGAGGTGAGCGGCTCTACCTCCGCGGGTGAAGCACCGTCTTTCACGGCCTTCCTGGCGTCGGCGATCAGCATCTCGGCCCGCGCCTTGTCGTGCGGTGGCGCACTGTCACCGAGTTCGGCGAGTCGCCGTTCCACTTGATATGCAACCGAATCGAGCGCGTTGCGTGCGTCGACCGCCTTGCGCAGCGCCTCGTCCTCACCCCGGTTCCGTTCGGCCTCGGCGAGCATGCGCTCGACCTCACTCTGGTCCAGGTTGCCCTGCTCACTGATCGTGATGCTCTGCTCCTTGCCGGTGTCCTTGTCGCGGGCGGTGACGTTGAGGATGCCGTTGGCGTCGATATCGAACGTGACTTCGACTTGGGCCTCACCGCGTGGCGCGGGACGGATGTCTTCCAGCCGGAACCGGCCGAGCACCCGGTTGTCGGCGGCCCGTTCGCGTTCGCCCTGCAGCACCACGACGTCCACGGCGGACTGATTGTCTTCCGCCGTGGAGAACACTTCGCTGCGCCGGGCCGGGATCGTCGTGTTGCGCTCGATAATCTTGGTCATCACCCCGCCCTGCGTCTCGACGCCGAGGGACAGCGGTGTGACATCGAGTAACAGCACATCGGAGACCTCGCCCTTGAGCACGCCCGCCTGGACCGCGGCACCGAGCGCCACGACCTCGTCCGGGTTGACGCCCATGTGCGGGTCCTTACCGCCGGTGAGCCGGCGAACCAGCGCTTGCACCGCCGGAATACGTGTCGAACCACCGACCAGGATCACCTCGTCGATGTCGTTGGCGGTGACCTTGGCGTCACTCATCGCCTGCTTCACGGGGTCGAGGCAGCGTTCCACCAGATCCGCCGTCAGATCCTCGAACTTCGATCGCATGATCGTGGTGGTGAGGTGCTTGGGACCGTTCGCGTCTGCGGTGACGAAGGGCAAGTTGACCTGAGCCTGGGTGACCGAGGACAACTCGACCTTGGCTTTCTCCGCGGCCTCGAAGAGGCGCTGCAATGCCTGCGCATCCTTGCGCAGATCGATATTCTCCGCACGCTGGAATTCGTCGGCGAGGTAGTCCACCAGGCGTCGGTCGAAGTCGTCGCCGCCGAGGTGGGAGTCGCCGGCCGTGGAACGAACCTCGACCACTCCCTCGCCGACGTCGAGCAGGCTCACATCGAAGGTGCCGCCGCCGAGGTCGAAGACCAGTACGGTTTCGTGGGTCTGCTTGTCCATGCCGTACGCCAGTGCCGCAGCGGTCGGCTCGTTGATGATCCGCAGAACCTCGAGGCCTGCGATCCGGCCGGCGTCTTTGGTGGCGTTGCGCTGCGCGTCGTTGAAGTAGGCCGGAACGGTGATGACCGCTTCCTTGACCTTCTCACCGAGGAACTTGCTCGCGTCGTCGACGAGCTTGCGCAGCACGAGGGCACTGATCTCCTCCGGCGCGTACTTCTTTCCCCGCACGTCGAATCGGGCCTCACCGTTGTCACCCGGCACGACGTCGAAGCTGACCGCTTTGGCCTCCTCGGAGATCTCGTCGTAATGACGTCCGATGAAGCGTTTCGCCGAGTAGATCGTGCCCTTCGGATTCAGGATCGCCTGCCGTCGGGCAAGCTGACCCACCAGGCGCTCACCGCTCTCGGTGAACGCCACCACCGACGGCGTCGTCCGCGCTCCCTCGACATTGGAGATCACCACCGGCTCGCCGCCTTGCCAGCTTGCGATGACCGAGTTGGTGGTGCCCAGGTCTATACCCACAGCAGTCGCCATGACTCATTCCTTTCGATCGGTCCGGCCGGTGAGCAGGCGGACGGCTTCGTCCGCGACCTCGACATCGGCGAGGACTTCGTAGTGACGTGGTTGTAATGACTGGATTGAGGTGAAGTCGCGCCGGCCGCCCTGCAGCGCATACATGAGCAGGCCGAGCAGAGCGCCGACAACGGCACCGAATACCAACCCGTAGAAGGCGAGCGCGAGGCCCGTGAGCAGCGGTTGGACCCAGTCGAGTAACCCGAAGATCCAGCCGAACAGCGCACCCGTCAGCGCGCCCGCGGCGGCGCCGCGCAGAGCGGCCCAGCCGTAATTCAATCGGCCGACGACCTGCTCGACCAGCTCGATATCGCGACCGACGATGGTCAGTTTGTCTACCGTGAAATGTTGGTCGGAGAGATAGTCGACGGCGCTTTCCGCGTCGGCGTAGTTGTCGAACGTTGCTACAACCTGGCGGGCAGGTCGGTTCGGACGTACCGCGGAGGTCCCGCCACTGGACTCTGACATCACGCCCCCTAGGCGTCGATGGCTTGGGATTCGCCGAGCCCGCGCATACCAGTTCGGCGTTCGGTCGATCAGTCAACCGTTTGAGCTCACGGAGGCTCAACCGCCTGAGAGTTCCTCATCCGCCTCTGGGCGTCACCAAGATTCGCCTAATGGGCGTCCACACAACGGGAGACAGTGGCGTCCACACCTCACCCAGGGTATAGATGTCCGCCGGAACCCGCTCGAGGCGGCCGGTGCGCGCACTCCGGGCATCAGCCACTGCTCGCGGAATTCCATGAGTTGAACTCCCGATAAGAAATTTTCGCAGCCGAAGGAGGTGGGTGCCTAGGGCCCCGCAGGTCGAAAGCAGGAAGTCGATTCCACCCTGTCAGTACAGTCGCGGGAGCGCTGGGAACAACAGCTTCTTCATCCTCACGTAGAGGATCAGGCCCTCGGTGGTGGGCCCTAATCCCCTGGTGCAGAATCGAAAATCCCCTGGTGCAGAATCGAACCAGTGACGAAATCCACTTTCCAGCTGTTGGATCAGCCCATCCTGTGTAGTCACTACAGTCTGATTTCGCTGTACGGCAACCGAATCGGGCGGAAGCCGGGAAGCTGGTCTGAAAGCAATAGTAGTACAACAATATACGACTCGTCGCCGCAGCAGTTGAGCACGCGCACTGTAATCGTCGATGTAGATTTTCCATCGGTAAGTGACGTGGGTCGGGAGTCGCCGACCACGGGAGCAGGGAGGGGTATGTTGATCGGGTGGGCCCGCTCGCGGCAGGTGCAAGTAGGAGACCGATTCCTCACGGAGGCGGTCGCTGATGCGCGTACCGTCGACCGTACGTTCCTCGCTCTGGGTGCCGCTGGTCGCGATCGTGGTCCTCCTCCTCGCGGGATGCGGCGCCTCGGCTCCCACCACCTCGACGCCCTCAGCGGGGCCTGCCGTAGACCTGCCGGCACTGGTCCGGCAGGTGGAGGCCTCTGTCGTCACCGTGCTCACCGGGTCCGGCGTGGGCAGCGGCATCGTCTACAAGACCGACGGCACCATCGTCACCAACGCCCACGTGGTCGAGGGTGCCCGGCAGGTGAGTGTGGCCTTCGCGGACGGGCAACAAGTGTCCGCGAACGTGCGTGCTGTCGATCGTGTGACCGACGTCGCGGTCCTTCAAGCGGACCGCACGGATCTGACTGCGGCGACGTTCGAGACAGCGCTGCCAGAGGTCGGCGCGCTCGCCGTAGTCGTGGGCAGTCCGCTGGGGTTCGAGGCCACGGTCACCTCGGGCATCATCTCGGGACTGCACCGTCAGATCCCCGGGTCGGCTTCCACCGGGGCGCCGCTGGTCGACCTGATCCAGACCGACGCCGCGATCTCGCCGGGTAACTCCGGGGGTGCCCTGATCGACGGACAAGGGCGGGTCGTGGGGATGAGCCAGGCCTACATTCCCCCGTCGGCGGGTGCGGTCGCTCTGGGTTTCGCCATCCCCGCGGCGAATGTCGTCGACGTCGCGGACCAGCTGCTGGCCTCGGGAACCGCCCAGCATGCGTACGTCGGCATTCAGCCCGGCACGCTGACCCCGCAGATCGCCGAACAATTGGCAGTCGACCGCACCAGCGGTGTCGTCGTCCTCGAGGTCGTCCCGCTCGGTCCGGCTGCGACCGCGGGTATCCGGCCGGGTGATGTCATCACCGCGGTCAACGGCCACGACACCGAGTCGGCGGAGGACTTCATCGCGGCGATCCGTGCCGTCGACCCCGGCGATCGAGTCGAACTGACCGTGCTCCGCGGCGGCGAGACCCAGCAGATTTCGGTTACCGTGACAGACCGCCCCGCCAGCTGACGACGATTCCAAGAGCGACCAACACGGGCGTGGACAGGATCTGTGTTGCGGCCCGGCACGTTGCGTTGGCTAGCCGGTTGTAGTCGTGTCGACGGTGCGTCCTCGGCCGCTCGTGGTGTTTACGGTACAGAGGCGGCGGAGATCCGCGGCGGCGCCGTGATCGACTCGCAGCCACTGCCTGGAGGTTGGGGGCAGACCGGGCGGGTATGCGAAGGCGTGAACGAGCATCTGCAGGGAGGGCAATTCAGTGCGGCCGGTGAGCAGGTCTCGGTGCTGTTCATCGCGGCGCTCGCTCTTCCCCCGGAACTGCTGTCCCCCGTTCTCGGGCGAGCGGTGAACTTCTCCGACTACCTCACGCTCACCTGGCTGCTGGCATCCATCGCAACCATCGGTGGGGCGCTCGGGTCGGGTCTCGAGGACGACGCCGCCGTCAAGGAGGCGGCGTACGGGGTCCGGCAGCGGCAGCGCATCGAGGAGACCCAGAGTCAGTCGAACGAGGCGTGATGATCGCGGCCTACGAACCCGCGACCCAACTCGCGAACGCTGACGAAGTTTGCGATATACCGTCGACCGATCCATCACCGGAATCGATCGCCTTTTAAACTCAATCGGCGAGGGCGCCCGACGGCCGGCCTTGGCGCGTCCGGTGACCGATCGCCTTACGGGATAGCGACCGGGATGCGGATTCCGGCAAGTTCGTGAGAATCATGCACTTACACGACGTTGAGAACACCGAGCGTTCTTTGACCCAGGTGAGCATGGTGGTCGCGGAGGATGTCCCGAGTTCCGTGGAGTTTGGTGGGGCCCGGTGACGGATCAGTCTGCGCTCGCCTCGTCGTTGTGCACCAAGATTCGACAGGTTGGGCGGACTCGCGTGTCTCGGTTCGGGTCCGCGTGGGTGATTTCGGTTCTGTCGAGCTTGCGGGCGGGCTGTTTCCAGTCGGTGGTTCAGAGCTTGTCGGCGAGCACGTCGAGGTTGCTGATTTCGGGCGGCGCAGCGAAGAGTTCGTCGGCGCGTTCACCGAGGGCCTTGCCGACCGGCCCATTGAGATGTGTTTCACGGGCGGCCTCGTCGGGGAATGCGTCGATGATGCCGAACGTCGAGGGACCGAACCGTACCGCCAACCAAGGCTTCGTGCCGGGCTCCTGCTCGACGAGCGGCAGCGCGGATCGGAGGAATTCCTCGACCGCGTTTTCCTTGCCGAGTTTGGCTTCGAGTCGGACCAGCAGCGCCTTGGTGGCCATGTCGGGTCTCCTGTTCGAGGTGGTGGACATGGTCCAGCATCACACCATCGACCGGTAAAGGGAAGAAGCCCGCGATCCCACAAATCAAGGAAACCGATCTCACCCCTAGTAATCGTGGAGCCGGAAGAGGAGACTCCATGGTGGACGGAATGCGACGCCTGGAATGCGCCCGCTGTTGTCGGCTGTTCCTCGAAACATGTTGGCGCGCAAAAGTTTTGGTTTTGCTTTCAGTTCCGTTCGCGTCTGCCCCAGCAGCACGATTCATTCGGTCGCTCACACGTAACCGCCTGTGGCCGCCGGGCCGGGATCCACCGAAAAACGCAGCATCAGGGAGTCGAGATGAAAGCGCTTGTGTACGACGGGCCACGTGAGGTTCATGTGAAGGATGTGCCCGATGCGAGGATTGAGCAGCCGACCGATGTGCTGGTAAAGATCACCAGCACCAACATTTGCGGGTCGGATCTCCACATGTATGAGGGCCGCACCGATCTGGAGCCCGGGATGGTCCTCGGTCACGAAAACTTGGGGATCGTCGCCGAGGTGGGCAATGCGGTGGTCAAGGTCTCACCCGGGGATCGGGTGTGCCTGCCGTTCAACATCGGCTGCGGTTTCTGCCGAAACTGCGAGGAAGGATTGACTGCGTTCTGCCTGACGGTGCACCCGGATCCGAAGATGGCCGGCGCCGCATACGGGTTCGCCGGGATGGGCCCGTTCTGGGGCGGGCAGGCGGAATTTCTGCGGGTGCCGTTCGGCGACTTCAACTGTCTGCGGCTGCCCGAGGATGCCCAGGACAAGGAAACCGACTACGTGATGCTCTCCGAAATCTTTCCCACCGGCTGGCACTGCACCCGCCTGGCCGACATGCAGCCCGGCGATTCGATGGTGATCTACGGGGCCGGGCCGGTCGGCCTGATGGCGGCATACTCGGCGATGATCCAGGGCGCGAGCAAGGTGATGATCGTCGACCGGCATCCGGACCGGCTCAAGCTCGCCGAGGAGATCGGCGTCATTCCGATCGACGATTCGAAGGGCGACCCGGTCGAGCAGGTCCTGGAACAGACCCGCGGGCAGGGTGCCGACAAGGGTTGTGAGTGCGTCGGGTATCAGGCGCACGACCCGCAGGGTCACGAGGACGCCGCGATGACGATGAACCGGCTCGTCGACTCGGTGCGCTTCACCGGCCACATCGGGGTGGTCGGCATCTTCCTGCCCCAGGACCGAAACGGCCCCGACGAACTCGAACGCCACGGCAAGATCGCCTTCGACATGGGCAAATTCTGGTTCAAGGGGCAGAAGGTCGGAACCGGGCAGGCCGACGTCAAGCACTACAACCGGCAGCTGCGCGACCTGATCCACCAGGGCCGTGCCAAGCCGTCCTGGATCGTCTCCCACGAACTGCCACTGGCGGAGGCCGAGTCCGGCTACCAGCATTTCGATGCCCGCGACGACGGATGGACCAAGGTCGTAATGCATCCGTGAGGCGGCCCGGACCGAGAGGAGCACAACGATGGCAATGACACTGCAGGGCAAGCGGATCGCGATACTTGCTGCCGACGGGGTCGAAAGAGTCGAACTCGAGCGACCCCGCGACGCGGTGCACCAAGCCGGTGGGCACACGGAGCTGCTGTCGCCGAAGACCGGCGAAATCCAGGCACGCAACAACGACCTCGACGCGGCCGGCACGTTCACCGTAGATCGGGCTGTGTCCGATGTTGCGGTCGGGGTAATCTGCCACGGTCCCTGGACCCTCGTCGAAGCCGGTGTGGCCAAAGGCAGAACGCTCACCTCATACCCGAGTCTGCGGACCGACCTGCGCAACGCCGGGGCCGACGTCGTCGACGAAGAGGTCGCGATCGACGGGAACCTGATCTCGAGCCGCTCGCCCGACGACCTCCCCGCGTTCTGTCAGGCCATCGTCGCGCAGTTCGCGAAGCCCCGGACGGGTGCGTCATGACAGTGAACCAGACTTCGGTGTCCCTCGACGATGCGCAGCGGGTGATCGCCGCCGGGCAGGCCAAAGCTGACGAGATCGAGTCGCCGTCGAACATTGCGGTGGTCGATGCCGGCGGCAACCTCGTAGCCCCACGTGCGACAACGGATGGACCAAAGTCGTCCTCCACACATAGGGCGACGCGCCAACCGGCTCCGCTGCGACCCGTGGCGGTGCCGACACCGAACTCGCGATCTCACCGCGGAGGTTGTCATGCCAGCAATGTCGGATGCCGAGTATCGCGGTTTCGTCACCGCCGGAACCCGAACGGCCAAGTGGGCCACCACTCGCCGCGACGGTCGCCCGCACGTCGTGCCGGTGTGGTTCGTTCTCGAAGGCGACGATCTGCTGATCACCACCGGGTCCAAGTCCGTCAAGGGCCGGGCGGTGCTTCACGATCCACGGGTCGGGTTGTGCATCGATGACGATCGCCCGCCGTACGCGTTCGTCCTTATCGAGGGCCGCGCCAGCGTCAGCACCGATCCGGATGAGGTGTTGCGCGCCTCCACTCTCAACGCCCGCCGCTACGTCGGGGCGGAGCGGGCGCAGGAGTACGGCCGGCTCAATGCGGGCGAGGGGATGCTGCTGGTGCGGATCACCCCCGAGAAGGTGATATCGGAGAACAACATTACTGGTGAATAGCAACGGGCGATGATCATGGCCACTGGTCGACGATGACGGTCAACGACGGCAACGCCGCCGGGGGATCCGCCGGCCGCGAGCCCGACACCGACGGATCGCAGGAGTCTGATAGGCGGTCGGTGGGCAACCTGGAGTTGTTCTTCGACCTCACCTTCGTGTACGCGATGTCGCAGGTCACACACCTGATGCTCAGTGACATCTCCTGGCAGGGTTTCGGCCGGGGTGTGCTCGCTCTGCTCGCCCTGTGGTGGGCGTGGGTGTGCTACGCCTGGCTGACCAATACATTCGAAACGGCGCGGGTGACGCACACGACTTTGATCATCGTCGCGATGGCGGCGATGCTCATCGCGGCGATCGCACTGCCGACCGCCTTCACCACCGGGGCCCTCGTTTTCGGGCTCGCATTGCTCGCCGTCCGCCTCATCAACGTCGGTATGTTCCTCGCCTCGTCATCCCGAGACGAGGATGGATTGGCGTCGGCGATCCGCCGACTGGCGCCGGGCCTGCTGGTCGGGCCGGCCTTGATCGTTGCCGCCGCTTTTGTGGCCTCCCCCTACCGTGAGTTGCTGTGGGTCGCGGCCGCTGCGGTCGACTTCGGCAGTCCCCTGATAGCGGGAATCAGCGGACTTCGGGTCGTACCTTCGTATTTCATCGAGCGCCACGGTTCGGTCATCATCATCGCGCTGGGCGAGACGATCATCGCGCTGGGGACGGGGGCAACCGAAAACCTGCGCCAACCCGCGGTTCTCGGCGCGGTGGTGCTCGGGGTGCTGATCTCGGCCACCCTGTGGTGGACCTACTTCGGCCTCGCCGCCGGCGCCGAAGAACGTATGCGGCGAACACCCAGCGTCGATCGGGCACGCCTGGCGCGCGACGCCTACAGCTACCTGCACCTGCCGCTCGTCGCGGGGGTCGTCTTCTTCGCCCTCGGGGCACGGGTTTCGGTGGAACACATCGACGAGCCGCTGGCGCCGCTGGCCGCCCTCGCCCTCACCGGTGGGGTGGCACTGTTCTACGCCGCCGAGGTGGCCTACCGATGGCGTGACCACCATCAGCTCACCGTCGATCGGCTCCTCACCGCCGTCGCGGCCCTCCTGGTTTTTCCGGCGGCGATTTCCGTCCCCGCCGTCTTGTCGCTGACCGTTCTTACCGCGATCGGGGTCCTGCGACTCGCATGGGAGCTGTGGCGGCGCCCGCAGATAGGCACCGGCACAGCGGGAGCCGTACGGTGAGAACGACTCCGCTGACGTAGTACGGGCATTCCGCGTATCCCGGATGATCTCGAGCTCGCGCCGACCGAACCTCTCGTCTGGCATTCGACGCGCACGAGGTGCTCGAGGCCGCGGGGAAAACCGGTCCGGACGACGAGAGGATGCTGTGGCAAGGCCTGGCCCAGCTCATGGTCGGCATCACCCACGTCCGGCGCGGCAATGTGGAGGGCGCGATCGCCCTGCTTCGCCGTGCGTCGGCCCGTCCTGCCCACTACGAACTGGCCGCGCCGTACGCCATCGACGTCGCAGGTTTGGTCGATACGCCGCCGCGCGCTGATTTGCGACGTCGCTGCGGCCGTCGAGATCCCGCCGACGACTTCGCCCCCGTCTGGTTGTCGTCCGCCCCCAGTAGTCGCGGCGTTGGGACGAACTGCCGCTACGGCCTTCTATTGTGTCCGCGGCTCAGTCCCATGTCTGGTAGATCCGCTAGTTCGAGTCCGACAGACGGATTGACTCTCGGGCAAGCGTGGGGCACCTCAGATCTCTCTGCCTGGGTGCAGGGTGGACGGGCCGCCCGTAGACCCGGGTCAACGGGCGCCACATGCCCTGCGCCGGTGCGCTATTCGAACCATCGGCCATCGGTCCCTCCAGGTCCCAGATCGCGTCGCTTTGCCTTCGCGGACGAGCCCCGGAAGATCAACCCCCGACGGGAGAGCGGGAAGGTGACCGTCCTAGAGTCGCATTGAGCCGGACTCCAGGTACCGCTGGTGGAACGAGAACGCCTCCCCGAGCAGGTGCGGCGTCTGGCCGGCTCCCGCAGTTGCCGTCGCCCGCTCGACGTAGTCGGTGAGCAGCGGCCGGAATTCCGGATGCGCGCAGCGCTCGATGATCACCCGTGCTCGGCGACGCGGCGACAACCCCCGCAAGTCGGCCAGGCCCTGCTCGGTGACCAGTACCTGGGTGTCGTGCTCGGTGTGATCGACGTGCGGGGTCATCGGGACGATCGACGAGATCGCCCCGTTCTTCGCCGTGGACGGGCTGAGGAACATCGACAGGTAGCCGTTGCGCGCGAAGTCCCCGGATCCGCCGATGCCGTTCATGATCTTGGTCCCCATGACATGCGTCGAATTGACGTTTCCGTAGACGTCGGCCTCCAGCATCCCGTTCATCGCGATGATCCCCAACCGACGGACCACCTCGGGGTGGTTGCTGATCTCCTGCGGGCGCAGCCGGATGTGCTGCCGGTAGAAGTCGATGTTGGACGTCAGCTCGGCGATCCCCGCCTCCGAGAGTGCCAGCGCGGTAGCCGACGCGAACCGGACGGTGCCGTGCTTGATCAGGTGCAGCATGCCGTCCTGGATCACCTCGGAATAGCAGGTCAAACCCCGGTACGGGCCGCGATCGAGACCACCGAGGACGGCGTTGGCGACGTTTCCGACGCCCGCCTGCAGTGGCAGCAGGGTGTTCTCCGGGAGGCGTCCACGCCGGACCTCGTGGTCGAAGAACTCCAGCACGTGGGCAGCGATCGCCTCGCTGACCGCGTCCGGGGCCGTCAGCGGGCTGGC
>NZ_WXYH01000368.1:0-38062 GCF_009872365.1 Rhodococcus sp. T7 | reverse complement strand
TGGCGTCCCACCTCGACATCCCTCCTGGCTCTCCTAGAACCATTGTCCGGGGTGTCCACTCAAAGGGTGCAGCCTCACGACGGCGGGCACATGACGATCGGCCAATGGGCCGGGATGCCGGCATAAACGACCACATGGTCGCGGTCCGGCAGAACCTCGCCCTCATAGTCGATCTGGTCGAGGGCCTCGTGGACGGCGAAGCCGCGGCCGCGGCCGCGGCCAGTGGCGGCGGTGGCGTGCGAGAGCAGAGTGTCCTTCGCCGGGCTGCGGACCGACTTCCCGACCCGTTCGGCGATGACCAGAGCACATGCCACAGGGCGGCGGCGATCCCGAGGAAAGGGACGGCGATCACGGTGAGCGCGTATCCGGCGATGGTCCACGCCGAAGACTTTTGGGTGCGGTCGACCAGCGGCCCGGAGACCAGCCGCAGCATTGGCGCGCAGCCTCACCGACTCCGGTGACGATACCGACGACGAACGCGGTCGCACCCAACGACGCCAGCAGGGGGCCGGTGATCGACAGGGCACCCTCGTATCCGACGTCCGTGAGCAGGCTGATCGTGCCGAACGCGAACACGACCCGCAAAGCACCCATCGGCCGGCGCACCCTCCCGGCAATGCCCACCGTTCGGACGGGTTTCGGGACCGGCGCGTGGGACCCGCGCCGGGCGTTGGAGGACCTGTCCGCGGGCTCGGACGGCGTCATTCACGCTCCTGGCGGTACGGGGACGAGCAGGACTGGGCGGTGGGCGTGGTGGACCAGTTTTGAGGACACTGATTCACCGAGGAACCGTTCCATCAGCGACATCGCCCCGCCGCGGGAGGTGCCGATGATGATCATCAGGGCGTCGTTCGCTTCGGCGATGGTGGTCAGCAGCTGTGCCGGGTTGCCCTCGCGGGAGTAATAGGCCCAGTTGCCGGGCAGGGCCGCCAGCATGGCGCTCGCCTCGGTGCGCTCTTGCTCGACGGCGTCGGCGAAGCGCTGCTCCCAGTCGTCGCGGTCCGGTTCGATCGGGATGTCGTCGATGTCGACGATGTGCGCGACGTGCACGAACGCGGTCAGGCGGCCGGCGAGGTCCATCGCGTAGGTCAGGGCGGCGTGGCTCGCCGGGTGCCGGTCGAAGCCGACCACCAGATGACACACCGCCGGGGTGGGCGCCGGCGGGCCGTCGACGCGCAGCGGGGTCCGCCAGTCCCGCAGCGTCTCTCGGGGGGCGGGGTGGTTGTGGTTGTTTTGGGTCATTGTGTTCTCCTCACACCCTCGCTTCTAGATCCCGGCCAAGGCCAGACCCGCCGCGCCGGCGGCGAGGGTCACCAGCAGGGTGCCGACCGCGTTGGTGACACCGGCTGCATACCGTCCGCGGTGGATCAGCCGCACGGTCTCGAAACTTGCGGTGCTGAAGGTGGTGTACCCACCGCAGAACCCGACACCCACAATCAACTGCACCTCGCGCGGAACACCGTGAAAAAGGACCAGGCCAACCACGAACCCGAGCAGCAAAGACCCGGTCACGTTGATCGCCGCCGTCGCCCACGGAAACTCAACGCTGCGGCGGTGTTTGATCGCCCCATCCACAACGAACCGGGCGATCGCCCCCACACTGCCGGCGCACGCGATCCACCACACCATCACCGTTGCTCCTCCCGCCGCGACCGCACCTGCTCCCCGACCGCGATCCCCGCGATGGTGGCCACCATGCCCGCGAGCACCGTTCCGGCCGCATAACTTCCCGCCGCCCACCACTGATGGCCGCGCAGGAGCAGGTCGGCATCCACCGCGAGGGTGCTGTAGGTGGTGAACGAGCCCAGCACCCCGGTGCCCACACCCAGGCGCACCCGCTGACGCCACGCCGTGTCCGGGCCGAGCCGGGTCAACGCTTCGAGCACCAGCCCGAGCAGGAACGCACCGGCCACGTTGATCACGAATGTGGTCACCGGCCATCCACCCGCGGCCTGGGGGAACCACACACCGAGCTGATAGCGAAGCGGGGCCCCGAGCAAGCCCCCACCACCGACCGCCGCGATCGCCGCCGGGCGAACATGCAACGGGCCGGGGGTACGGGGTGCGGTATCGGGATCGACCGGCAAAGTGGGATTCGGGTCGCGGCGACCGTCCACGGGCACACTCCTTCCACGAAAGGGAAAAGGAGCCATCAGCCTCGGGTGAGGCGGTTCAGACGACCCCTCGCAGGGTGTCGTGGCGGAGATCCATCGCCGAACAGGATCATAACCGCCGTCTGGCATCGGACGTAGACCTCCGTCGGTCCGCTCAGGAGAACCAACACGGGAGAGCCTCACCACGGCGGCGGGGCGGCGAGCTGCCGGGTCAGGGTGCGCTCGCTCACGAGGAACTCGCCGTGGGCGTTCGCTCCGCTACCGTGGCGTCGTGACTTCCACTGTGGACGTACTGGCCTACATTCCGAGTCCGCCTCAAGGTGTCTGGTATGTCGGACCGGTGGCCCTGCGCGCGTACGCGCTGTTCATCATCGTCGGGATCGTCGTCGCGATCGTGTGGGGTGACCGTCGCTGGGTCGCCCGCGGCGGCGAGAAGGGCACGGTCCTCGACATCGCCATCTGGGCGGTGCCGTTCGGCCTGATCGGCGGCCGTCTCTACCACGTGATGACCGACTGGCCGACGTACTTCGGGGAAGGCGGCGACCCCGTCGACGCCCTGAAGGTGTGGCAGGGCGGTCTCGGCATCTGGGGTGCCGTGGCGCTCGGCGGTGTCGGAGCCTGGATCGGTTGTCGTCGCCGCGGCATCCCGCTGCCTGCGCTCGGCGATGCGGTCGCGCCCGCGATCCTGCTGGCGCAGGCGATCGGCCGGCTCGGAAACTACTTCAATCAGGAACTCTACGGTCGCGAGACCGACGTGCCGTGGGGGCTCGAGATCTTCGAGCGGCGCAACGACCTGGGCCAGGTGTCACCGCAGCTGATCGACGGGGTGTCCACCGGCGAGGTCGCGTTCGTGGTGCATCCGACGTTCCTGTACGAGGCGCTGTGGAACGTGCTGATCGTCCTCCTGCTCGTGTGGGTCGATCGCCGCTTCCGTATCGGTCACGGCCGCCTGTTCGCCCTGTACGTGGCCGGGTACTGCGCCGGCCGGTTCGCGGTCGAGTTGATGCGCAGCGACTATGCGAGCCTCATCGCGGGTATCCGGGTCAATTCGTTCACCTCCGGCCTGGTGTTCGTCGCGGCCCTGGTGTACTTCTTCGCCGCGACGAAGGGCCGTGAGGATCCGGCGGAGCTGCAGTCGACGCACGGTGATGCTGCGAATACGCGGCAGCCCGAGTAGGCGGAGCCGACGACCGGCGAGACGCCGAAATCGGAGGAGAAGGCTCCCGAGGGGGCGTCGGGAGACAAGGCTGTGAGTGCGGACGCCGAGTCCGGAGCGAAGACCGACGGCAGCAAGACAGACGGATGACGCGACTGACTGAACCGGCCGACCGCCGCGCTTACCTTACTGACCTCTGGACCGATAACTCGCAGACCTTGCGGCACTTCGGATACCGCAAGCTCGAGGCATCAACAGGGCGACAGCGACGATTCGCCCATTCTGTCCAGATCGACCGTCTCGGTGTCGTTCGTACGTGTGCTCGGCCTTGCCTTTGCCGATGCTTACCCACGGGACGGTCCGCGATTGCACTCCCACCGTGTCCGTCTTGCGCGGTGACGATGACCGTGACCCGCATCGTTCTGTCAACTTGTCAGCGCAGGGGTTCACGTCGGACGGCTCCATCCGGGCAGAAAGCGAGGCTGTTAGGGCGTGTGGTCAATGCGCGAGTGGGGTCGTCGGCTGACCGACACGGTTTGTAATTGGGTGCCCGAGCAGTCAATCGGTGTATCCGGGCTCCGGCAGTTCGGGCTTTTTCGTGCTGTGCGGGGTCGTGCCTCGGACCGGAAGGTGGACGATGGCGGTGGCGCCGCCGTCGGGGTTGGTGTCGATGTGCACAGTGCCGTGGTGTGCGGTGACGATCTCGGCGACGATGGCCAGGCCCAGTCCGGAGCCTCCGCTGCCGCGGGCGCGGTCGCGTTGCAGGCGGAAGAATCGCTCGAATACCCGGTCTCTTTCGGTCTCGGGTATTCCGGGGCCGTCGTCGGAGACCTCGATTCGGGCGGTCACACTATCGGATGACACCCGCACACGGACGGTGGTGGTCGCGTAGCGGGCGGCGTTGTCGACGAGGTTGCGCACCACCCGGGAAATCTGGGTGGCATCACCTCGCACCTGGACCGGTTCGAGGACGCAGGAGAACGTTGCACCGCCCTCGGCGCGTTTGCGGTGCACCTCCGAGGCGACGACGTCGTCGATGTCGACGTCGACGATGCGCAGGGGCAGTCCGTGCTCGTCGGCTCGTGCGAGGAGCAGCAGGTCGTCGATGAGGTGGTGCATCCTGGCGGCCTCGGGGAGCAGGGTGTGTTCGACGAGCGCGGTGTCGAGCAGTTCCGGTCGATCGCGTCCGATCTCGAGCGCTGTGGTCACCGTCGAGAGTGGGCTGCGCAGCTCGTGGGAGGCGTCGGCGACAAAGCGGCGTTGCGCGTGCTGGCCGGATTCGATCCGGGAGAGCATCGCGTTCATGGTTTCGGCCAGGGCGGCGATCTCGTCGTGCTGGGTCGGTACCGGGACGCGTTCGGCGAGATCGGAACTCGAGATCGCGGCGACCCGGGTACGGATTTTCTCCACCGACCGCAGCGAACGTCCGATGAGGGCGTAGGTGGCGAGGGCGGCGACGGCCACGATGAACGGGGCCCCCAATGCCACCAGAACGGCAACGGTTTTGATGGTGTTCTCGATGTTTTCCACACTGGTCGCGACCACGACGGTGTACCGGCCACCGACCCCGGTGGTGGTGTACGCACTCACTCGTAACCCGTCGGTGCGGGGGGCGGGCCGCGCGCCATGAACGAGCGCACCCTCGGGCGGTCGCACCGCGGTGACCGGTTCGGTGGGGCCGGCGGCGGAGGACCGCACCACCCGGCCTTGGGGGTCGATGACCTGCACCAACGTCACCCGTGGGTTGACGGACACGGTGGCGGCGTCGAGTTCGTCCGGGGTATCGAGCCGCAGCTGGGCACTGACTTCCTGGATCCGGGCGGCGGCAGCATCGTCGGATGCCGAGATCATCGACCGGTACAGCACCAGCGTCAGCGCGATCGCAGCGAATCCCACGGCAACGGCCACGACGACGCCGGCGATGATCGCGGATCGGATGCGCAGCCCCCACCTCCGCGGATGCAGCAGGGGCCAGATCCCGTCCATGGGCTCCATCTTCGATCATCGCGGTGTCGGCCGTGGGCGGGCGGGAAGATCCGCCCGCCCACGGCGGGTTCTACCGGCCGGGGGTGTGCATCCCGGGGGCATCGGGTACCTCCGGGCCGGTCTGATCGCCCTGCTGAATGTTGTCGTTGTCGACGGCGCCGGGGGTATCGCATTCCGGTGTATCGGGTACCTCCGGGCCGGTCTGATCTCCTTCCTGAATGTTGTCGTTGTCGACCGTTCCGCAGGCGTCGGGGACGTCACCGGGTTCCGGCGTGTCCACCACCGACGGCGGATTCGGCGGCGGCTGGGCGGTGTTGGCCGCGGCGATGCCTCCGCCGATCGCGGCGGCGGCGGAGACCGCCGCGGCCGTCGCGATGAGTTTGCCCTTGAGGTTCATGGTGTCGTCCTTCCCGTACTTTCAGCCGATCTGACTGTTACGACCAGGCTGCCCAACCGGTGCTGAGAGGTCGCTGTGGGTGGCTGAGAGACCGCCGAGAGGCGCATCCGAACGCCGTTTCTCAGAGCTCGCGTAGCACGGTCAGCGGTGAGCGGCGCGCGATGCGACTGGTGGTGGTGGCCACGACCGCGGTCACGACGACGACCGTGGCGGTGACCGCGCCCAGATACCCCCATGGGACGGTGAGGGATTCGGGGGGTGGGTCGAAGACGCCGGTGAGTATCTTCACCAGCATCTGCGACAACACCGCGCCGAGCAGCCCACCGGCGGCCAGCCCGCCGACGACCAGGACGGCCGCTTCGGCGACCACGAACGCGCGCAGGTGCCGGGGTTGGGCGCCCAGGGCGCTCGCGATGGCGAAACCCCGTCGCCGCTCCGCCAACCCCAGCGCGAGCACCAGCGCCCCGGCGGCGGCCGCTACGACGACACCGTAGCCGAGTTCGATGCGGGTCAGACCGGCGAGATTCACGGAGGTCAGGCTCGAGCCCACCGTGGCGCGGGTGGTGGTGATGTCGGTGACCGTCGCGCTCGTGCCGACCACGGCGCGGATGCGGTCGGCGACCGCGGTGGTCTCCCGCCCGGCGGTGTCGACGAGGAACGCGCCCACACTGTTATTTCCGGTCTGCTGGGCGATGTAATCGCCGTTGGCGACGAAGAAGCTGTCCTTGGGTGCGGTGGGGAATTCGGTGACCACTCCGACGTAGAGGAACGGCACCGGGACCAGCTGGTGGGTGCGGCTGTCGGGCAGGCGCAGGTTGAGCGTGTCACCCGGGGCGAGTTGGAAATCCTTGACCGTTTCGGCGCTGACCAGGACGGAGTCCGGGTGCACGGCAAGCTGATTCATCAGCTCGGCCGCGGTGCCGCCCTGAAAGTAGCTGTTCTGCAACGCGGTGACCGTGGTGATCGTGCTCGGGTTCACCCCGTAGAGGTCCTGGAGGTCGGCGCCGATGTAGGCGAAGCGGTGCTGGATCGGTTCGACCGCGCGGACACCGGGCACCGCCGAGAGGGCGGTCGCCGCGTCCGGCGGCACCGGGTTCCCGGGTGATTCGGTCACGGTGACGTCGGCCCCGTTGGTCAGGTGTGCGTCCACCTCGGCCTGGGCGCGGTAGGTGGCGTTGAAGGTGGCGGTGGAGATCGCGAAGGCCAGCGCGAGCGCCAGCAGCACGATGCCGCGGGCCAGGGAATGTCGCTGCCGCGAGATCGAGTTCGCGACGGTCGGCGCCAAGGGTCCGGCCAGCGGCCGCAGCGCGGTACCGACGATCCGTCGGCCACCGCCGAGGATCAGATCGGCCAGCCGCCAGATCAGCAGGGCGGCGCCGACCCACAGCAGGGCGGGGGCGGTGAACGCCCAGTACGACACGGAGATCGTGGGCACCCCCTCGGGGGCGAGGACGAGTTGGTAGTTGTTGCGGCTGGTCGACCAGAACAGCACACCCGCGGCGGCGAGGAGTCCGATGTCCAGCCCGGCGCGGGCCCAGCGCGGGCTGCGCCCGGCGGTCAATGTGGCGCGTCCCGCGGTGACGGTGAGGGCGCGCAGATCCCGCCGCGCCGGCATGAGGATCGCGGCGGCGGCGACCGCCAGTCCGGTGGCCACCGCCGCACCCGACCAGGCGAGCGCTGAGGTGGCGGTGGCACCGAACCGCGCCGAACCGAACAGCATCACGCCGACCGCCGCGGCGGCGGCCAGACCTACCGCGCTGCCCCCGACCCCGACGGTGACCGCCTCGACGGCGGCCAGGCGCAGAAGTTGCCTGCGCGAGGCCCCGCGGGCGCGCAGCAACGCCTGCTCCTGGCGGCGTCGCCCCCGCCCGGCGTCGACGACCCCGGCGGTGAACAGGCCGGCGAGGATCGCGGCGGGCAGGCCGAGGAACAGAAACAGCACCTGCGCGTAGGCGGCATCGGACCGTGCGGCGCCCAGGCTCGCCCCGAGGTTGTCCCCGACCAGGGCGCCGCCGACGCTGCGGGCCTCGAGATTGTGCGCCGCCGCGGTCACCTCCCGATAGGCGGAGGCCGGATCCGCGGGCAGGGCGTGGTCGAGGACGGCATGGATCTGGGTGCCCACCAGGTCCGGCCGCAGAGCAGCAAGCGGATCGAACAGGACGTGCCACCGCGCCTGGTCGAGCAGGAGCACGTTATCGGGCGGGGCGACCGGTTGCGCGCCGGGCGGGGCGCCGACCTTCTGAAACAGCGAGTCGGCCTGCGGCAGATCGACCACGCCGTCGACCACCACCGGGACCGTCGGCAGCCCGGCCCGACCCACCTCGACGGTATCTCCCGGTTTCACGTGCAGATTCGCCGCCGTCTGCTGCGCCACCAGCACCCCGCCGCCCGCCCCGGCCAGGGTGCGCACCGCCCCGGGGAAGTCGGTGCGGTACCCCTCGGGCAGGCCCAGGACCATGCCCGGTCCGGTGGTTTGGGTGCTTCCGCCGCCGGTCGCGGTGAACCCGTTGGTTTGGGCGAATCCGACCGGGACCGCGGCGGTGACCCCACTGGTGGCGCGGACCAGGTCGAGCACCGCGCTCGGGGTGGTGGCCGACCGGACCTCGACCTGCCAGTCGACGGCGACGGTGCCGGCGGCGCGGACGGTCATCGAACCCTGCGCGGTGGTGAGGAAGATCCCGATGCCGGCCAGCAGGGCGACCGCCGCCCCGATCCCGCCCACCGTCGCGGCCAACCGGGCGCGCCGCCGCCGCAGCAGACCCCGAACCCAGATCCCGATCATCTCGCGCCCCCGCCGGTCTCTGGTGGCCCGAGGCCCGGTGGTTCGGTCCCGGACCGCGCACCGGTGTCGAGTCGCCCGTCCCGCATCGTCCACCGCCCGGTGAGTAGGCCCGCGACAACCGGGTCGTGGGTGGAGACGAGTACCGCGGCATCAATGGCCTCGGCGGTGTCGAGGAGCACCGAGAGGGTGGTGCGTGCGGTGTCGTGGTCGAGTTGCCCGGTCGGTTCGTCGGCGAGGATCAGGGCGGGGCGGGCGGCGAGCACCCGCGCGATCGCCACCCGCTGCGCCTGCCCGCCGGACAGCTCGTCCGGCACCTTGTCGGCCAAATCCCCGATCGACAGCACCTCGAGCGCGCGGCGGGCACGGGCCCTCGCCCGGTCCGCCGACTGCCCGGCGAACAGCAACGGCAACGCCACATTCTCGATCACATTCAAGGCAGGCAGCAGGCTCGGGCCCTGAAACACCACGCCCACCGAAGCGGCCCGGCCACGGCGCAGGTCGGGCAGCGCCGGCCATCGCAGGCTGCCGGTGGTGGGGGTGTCGAGTCCGGCGATCAGATGCAGCAGCGTGGTCTTTCCCGATCCGGAGGGCCCCATCAACGCGATGCGTGCGGATCCGGGCAGCTCGAAGCTCGCCTCCCGAAGGGCGATCACCGCGTTCGGGCCGGCGCCGTAGGTTCGGCCGAGGGCGGTGCCCTCGACCACCACCCGCGGCGCGGGGGCTTCTCCCGCAGCGCGGGTGCCGTTGCCGGTCATCGGCGCACCCGCCCGTCCTCGAGGGTGATCACCCGGGCCGCCGCGACCGCCACCGCCGGGCTGTGGCTGGCCACGACGATCGCGGTGCCGCCCTCCGCGGCGGCGGCGAGCAGGTCGAGCACCCCCGACTCGGTGACACTGTCGAGTTCTCCGGTGGGCTCGTCCGCGATGAGGACGGTCGGCTCGTTGGCCAGGGCGATCGCGAGTCCGGCGCGGGCCAGCTCGCCCCCGGAGAGCTGGCTCGGGTAGGCGGGGGCGCGGTGGCCCACTGCCAGCGAATCCAGCAGTGCCGCTCCGCTGGTGCGGGTCCGCCGGCGGGCGAGGCCCCGCACGAGAGTCAGGTTCTCGGCCACCGTGAGGTGTTCGAGCAGGTTCGCGTTCTGGAACAGCATGCCGACGTGCCGGGCCCGGATGCGGGCCCGGACCGGTTCGGGCTGGTGACTGATGCGGCGGCCGTCGATGTGCACACTGCCGCCGTCCGGGTCGTCCATCCCGGCCAGGCAGGCGAGCAAGGTGGATTTTCCGGATCCGGACGGGCCCACGACCGCCACGAACTCGCCGCGACCCACGGTGAGGGAGACTCCCTGCAGGGCAAGGGTTTCCTCCTCACCGGCGCGATAGAACCGATACAGCGTCCGCGCCCGTAGGGCGGGCGGCCCGGACGGCGACCCGGTGCTCATCACATCACGGCCATTGCAGCGAATCGGTGATCGTGCGCCACGGGTCGACATTGTCGGTGCCCTGCGGCCCGGACAAGGTCACAACCACTTCGGTTCCGTTGTGCCAGAACTGATACCGCTCGACCGCTTCGGTGACGGACTTCCCGGTCACCGGGTTCGGCGCCGACGCCGCCTGATAAGTGATCAGGACGGCCTGGCCGGCCCGCCGTTGGACGGCAGTCACCGTGCCCGCACGGTAGCCGGGGGTGCCCGCCGCGATGCCGGGCAACTCCTGGGAGATGACCGACTCGACGGTCGGCGCGGCGGCGCGGTCGCCGGCCTGGACCCGGACGGTGTTGTACTTGTCCGTGAAGACGGTCTCGGTGCCCGCGGTGCTGCGCGACCAGCCCTCGGGGACGGAGATGGTGAACCGGTCGCCGGCCGGGGTGAACGGCACATACACCTGGTTGTCGGGGATGTCACCGGCCGGATTGGACTCGGGGGCGGTGGCATTCGGTGCGGTGCTCTGGCCCGGGGAGATGGGTGGCGGATTCTGTGAGCAGCTCACGGTCACCATCACCAACACCACGGCCAGGAGACCGGTTCTCAGGGCGGTGCCGGCGCGGTTGCCGATGTGCTTCATGATGGTCTCCCGAACACCCTCGGAGTACGGGTGCTGTGGTGGCGGTTGGTGTTGTTGATCGATGCGCGGGGTGCACCGGAAGATGTCGAGACCGCGCGGACCGCTCGATTCGGGATCATCGTGGTGTTGCCTGGTTCTGCGCTGTGCGGAGAGAGGTCGAGATGCTGTGCGCGGATCACCACGGCGGACCGTGATTGTCGGCCGGCGCGGCGCGCCGCGGAGCCGGATCCGGCGGTCGCTGAGCTGGTCCTCGATGCTGGCATGCGATCACCCGGTCGATATCGGTCGGTGCTCGTCAGCGACAGGATGTGGCATCGGTGGTGTGTCCGAGGGCCGACCGTCCTCGATCCCCGAGATCTGCACGGCTGAAATCGGCACGGCTGGGGCGCCGGTCACCTCTGCGGCCCGCCCGGGTGGGCGGCGGGCCGCGAGGGCGGTGACGGCGCAGGATCCGGCGGCCACGACCGCGCCCCCGAGCAGGGCTCCACCGAGCACGTCGGTCAGCCAATGCACCCCGAGGTACAGCCTGGTCGCCGCGACCACGACCACGACCAACACCGCCAGAGTCCCGGCCAGGGCGCCACGGGCCCGGCCGGGCAGCCCCGCGCCGGTCACGATCAGCAGGGCGCCGGCGAGGGCCACGATGCCGGTCACATGCCCCGACGGAAACGACCAGTCCGTCTCGGTGACGAGTTGGGAGGCAGTGGGAGGTCGTGAGCGGGCGACGATCATCTTCACGATCGTGCTGGCCGCCGCGGCGACCGCGACGATACCCACCACCAGCACTCCCGGCTCCCATGATCGCCGGCGCCAGGACACCAGGGCGGCGGTGACCACGGCCACGAGCGCGACCCCCACCGGGCTGGCCGCGTCGGTGATTACCACCGCCGCCGCGGTTACCCCGGGGGAGCGATGCGCGACGAACCAGTCGAGTGTCGCGGTGTCGGCGCCGGTCACCCAACCGGAGAGGCGAACCTGGACCGCCAGGAGGGTGAACATCAGCAGCAGCGCCGCGACCCGCACCGCGCCCCACCCACAGACCGTCGTGACCGTGGAATCGCCGCGGCGCCGATTCCACCGCTCGGCCCCCAGCGCCACCGTATAGGCCAGCACGCCCACCGTGAGCATCCAGATCGCGATCTCGGCGGTGGCCGCTTCGGTACGAACCTCGTTGATCACCAGGTCAATTGCGTCGCGCATTCCGGGCATGCTTCCAGTGTCGTGTTCGGCCGCTGTGAGAACACTGAGAGCGTGCCCTGGTCCGTCCGGAATTGGGCTCTAATGGAAGAAACACCCGAGGACGGTGCGCGATGCGAATCCTCTTGGTCGAGGACGAGGCCCGACTGGCCGAGACCGTGCGGCGTGGACTGACGGCCGAGGGCTTCGTCGTCGATGTCGCGCGCGAGGGATGCGACGGGCTCGAACAGGCCGTGACCGGAGATTTCGACGTGGTCGTGCTCGACATCATGCTGCCCGGCATGCACGGCTACCAGATCCTGCGGGAGCTGCGCGCACGCCAGGTGTGGACTCCGGTGCTCATGCTCTCGGCCAAGGACGGCGAATACGACCAGGCGGACGCCTTCGACCTCGGCGCCGACGACTACCTGACCAAGCCGTTCTCGTTCGTGATCCTGGTGGCGCGGTTGCGCGCCCTGCTGCGGCGCGGGGCCCCCGAGCGGCCGGCGATCCTCACCGCGGGCAACCTGGCACTCGACCCGGCCCGCCGGCGCGTGAGCCGGGGGGAGGACGTACTCGCCCTGACACCCCGCGAGTACGGGGTGCTCGAATTCTTGCTGCGGAACAAGGGGGACGTCGTCAGCAAGGCGGAGATCCTGCGCTCGGTGTGGGACAGCAACTACGACGGCGACGACAACGTCGTCGAGGTATACATCGGCTACCTGCGGCGAAAGATCGACGCACCGTTCGGCATGGCCACCATCGAAACGGTGCGCGGCGTCGGCTACCGGCTACTCGACGCCCAATGACCGAATCTCACACCCGCTGGATCAGCCGCGCGAACGCCCGCAGGACGGCCTCCCAAAAATCGAGGCCGATCACCACCAGGGCACCGGTCGCGGCGGCCGACAGCACAACATGGACCGAACGACGTCCCGCCCGCTCCCAGTACACGTCACGAAGATTCAGCCACAAGGCGAACTCGTCCAGCGTGAGCGCGGCACCGACACCGAACAGCGCGGCAACGACCGGATGGTCGCCGTAACCGAAGGCGAACGCGAGATATCCGGTCACCAGCAGCAGCACGATCCCGGGCACCAGATGATGAACATGGGTGCCCCCCACCCGCACATTCCGCACGAACCGGCTGCCCCGCCGAACCGCGTGCGTGATCACCCGCACCCCCACGAAGCTGACCAGGAACGACGCCAGCACCACGAATGCCCCCAACTTGCCCTCGTCCACGATCCGCGAGTGGAACACTTCCACGACTTCCTCGACGAAGCGGGCGATATGGTTCACACCATCTGCTCCTCACCCCGCCGGTCGCCGCCCGGGTCATTTTGCTGGTCATGCGGCACACAGCGGCCCAACCTAGAGGGTAAACGTTCGCCGAGCCGATTCACGGCCTTCGCGGTGTCCTCCGGACCGATTCCCGCCGGACTGACCAGTAGGCGCGCCCTCGCCAGTCGGCGCCGACCGCGACCACCGAAGAACAGCGCGGAGACCGCGTACCCCAACTGGAGCCGCTCTCCCGCAAGTTCACCGGCCGCGGTGCCGAGAGTGAATGTGAACTGGATCGCCAATCAGTAGAACCCTTCGCGGCCAGTGGTGTCGATGCTATGGATGGACAGGGTGCGCTCGCTCGCGTACCCGAGCACGAAGGCCGCTATCAGTGCGATACCGAAGATCATGGTGGTGGCCTCGAGAGACCGGTCAGGGTTGTCCGGGATGAGTGTCCCGACCACGCTCAGCAGAATCACTGCACCAATACAGCGCCGGAATGGACTCTGTGCCCTTCTGCGGTCCGATGCGGCGGGCGGCCGCCGCATCGGTGGGACGCCGGTCCGTGCCTTTGCACGATTGCCTTACCGAAGCGCGGTCAACAGTGCGGTGAGGGTCTGGGTCTCGGTCGCGGTGTCGGGTTTGCTGGCGCGTAGTGCGTGCAGGACGCTGTCGATCTGGCCGTCGAGGACGGTCCAGGTGGTTTCGTCGAGTGGGCGCAGCGTCGTCTCGTCGTCGTCCCACGCCGTTTCGAGGTCCTTGATCCGGGCTGTCGCGTCTGCCTGGTCGCCGGCCTGGACTTTCCCGAGGGTGTCCTCCGCGATGGTGCGGAACTGCGCTATCTCTGTCGGCGGGAAATGCGCTGACACCTGACCCGGGGTGAGCGTTGTGATCACGGGTGTGGTGCCGGTTTCCTCGTCGCTCGCCGCGGTCGCGTGTGGCTGCCCGGCCGCCCAGATGAGCAGCGCGCCGGTGGCGACGGCGACGGCGACGTAGTACCCGAGCATGATCCGCTCGCGCGTCGGATGCGTGGTGATGGTCGTTGTGTGGGTTTGTTCGTGCTCTTCGATGACGTCGCTGCGGGTGAGCGTGAGGTACACGACCGTCGCGAGGATGGCGGTGAGGAAGATGGCGCTGGTGAGGGCGGTACCCAGGCCGAGTCCGTGATCGGTCGACGGGGATGCGAGCCAGTCGCCGAGGTTCGCGCCGAGTGGGCGGGTCAGGATGTAGGCGAGCCAGAAGGAGAGCACAGCGTTCGCGCCCAGACGCCAGCCGATCACGATCAACACGATCAGGCCGGCCGGCAGGAGCACCGATACACCGGGTCCCCAGCCGGTGAGGTCGAGTGTCCAGTCGCCGGCCGCGGTACCCAGGGCGAAGGTGATAAGTACTGCGAGCCAATAGAATAACTCTCTGGGCACCGTGACGATGCTGTGGATCGACAACGTCCGCTCGCGAACAAACCACACGGCGAAGACGATGGTCAGGGCCGCCGCGAAGACGCTCGTGCTCAGGGCGAGCGGAATGCCGAGAACATCGGTCAGGATGTCGGTGTAGAGCGTGCCGGTCACGCTGAGCACGACGACCGTCAGCCAGTAGACGAATGGCTCATAACGGGAAAGGCGCAACTGCCACCCCAGAACTGCGGCAAGGATGACCGTGAAGGTGAGGGCGGTGGTGTTCAGACCGAAACCCAAGGTCATGTTGATCCAGTCGGCGAAGCTCTCGCCCACGGTGGTGCAGAGGATCTTGATGACCCAGAACCAGACGGTGATCTCGGGCACCTTACTCAGCATCGCGCGCTGGGCTTTGATCGTCTCGGATCTCGTTGCCTCGTCCACAACGTCCGACCGTAACGCCACGTGGCTGAACATTCGCTGAGGGTTCGGTCAACGCCTGCCCCGCCCTCCCCATGTCACGAGTGATCTGTCGCCCGGTTCGCTCTACTGCCTATGTCAGTTTTCGCCGGCCGGCGCAATGAGGACCGGCGGATCTGGCTCGCGAGGAGGGGTTGCCTCGCCCTGACTGGGTATCCCGAGCGGCATGATGGTTCATCGGAATCGATGTACGCAAGCGCCCCACGAATGTCGACGAAACCACTGGGGCCCCAGCAAACTGCCACCCATCACCGCTGCGCTGGGGGTGCGGGGTGAGAATCAGTGATCGATCCGTGTCCATCGCTGTGGAGATGACCCCACGAGTCTGCGCTCGAGGATGCGAAGTACTTCCGTCCCACCGTCGCCGCTGGCCTTGCGGCAAGCACTGAACCGCGCCATTGATCTGACGGTTTCCATTGTACGAGAGACGATACCAAGCGCGATCGATGACCCATTCGGGAAGGTCGCGGTCCCGGTGTGCCGAACACAACGGTTCTTGGATGGAATCGGTCGACATATTGTCGGGTCGGCGGCAGGCGCTGCGCAAGTTGTCCGCGCGGCGCTTTGTCCCCGCGGCGCTGCATGCTCTGACGACCTCGGATACGCCGTCACCCCTCGCCCGGTCACCTGACCCGCACAACACCACCGCGATCTGCTCGGCTCCGCTGCGCTCCGCCGGGAGAATGTACCCGTCGGCACCAGGCGCAAGATCACCTCACTATCGGGGTTATTCGCGCATGTGGTCGTGCCACTCGCCCCCGTCGCCGCCGTTTGCAATCAGAACAATCGCCGCGATCGCATAGAGGACGATCGCGAGCAGCAGTAAGCCACCGAAGATCCATAGTGACAGTTGCCCGAGCTTACGCACCCGCCGAGAGGCGTACTCGGCGCCGTCAAGATCGCCCTCTGCCCACCTGGGATAGACCTCAAACGCGTGGTGAAATGCCGAGAACGCCAGTGGCCAGAAGAAGAGCACCGACACCACCGCCCAGCCGGCGTTGCTGCTGGGTCTCGCCCTGACCGACTGGCCGTCGGTTGGGTCGCGGGCGGGCTCGGTCCGAGTGGGCCGCTCATCAGGCGCGGGTTCCGATGATGGATTGACCATCGCGACCTCCATATCTGTAGAGACCGTTCCGCATCGACGATACGTGCCTTACGCTGAGGATTCGCTGAGTGCTCCATGATCGATTTCGGGTGTGGTCGCCGTGTTCGCTGTCGTGGCGCGGCGCCTCTCGATCACCGCGCCGCGCGAGTAGCGAGACCACTGGGTAGGTCCGCCGTCCCTCAGAGTGCTCTCGGCGAATCCGGTCACTCCGGATGTGCATGCCATCCCGGACGATGTCGACCACGGTTCCCGAGGTCACCTCTCCTTGGAGGGGTTCGATCGCGCAGATGCCGACACGCAGTGATCCATTCTTCGGACGCGGTAACGACATCCGGGTGGGCCTGCCATGTATTGGTCAAGTCGCGCAAGAGGTATGGGCGCACAACGAGAACCCCTCTCAGCGGACCCACAGCATTGGATGGCCATAGTGGGTGCCGGGGTGAATGTGATTGCCGACCACGGAGAAGAGAGGAGATCGACCTATGTCATCGGTTGCGCCCGGATCGCATGGACCCGATCATCCGTCACGGTATGTGATGCGCAAACTTCCTCACATCACCCTGACTTTTTGGATGTTGAAGATCGTCGCGACCACTTTCGGGGAAACCGGTGGCGACCTGCTCGCGCAGACCTTGGAGGTCGGCTACCTGGTGAGCACGCTCGTCTTCTTCGCGATGTTCCTTGTCGCTGTCGTGGTGCAGCTGCGGGCTCGGAAGTTCCATCCCGCCATCTACTGGACGGTCATCGCGCTCACCAGTACCGCCGGCACCACCCTGTCGGACTTGATGAACCGTACCGGAGGAATCGGTTACACGAAAGGCGCGATCCTGCTCACCAGCTGTCTCGCCGTCGTGTTCGTAGTCTGGTGGCGCAGCGGGCAAACCCTCGACGTCGAAAATGTCGCGAGCTTCAAAGGTGAAGTGTTGTATTGGATCGCGATCCTTTTCTCCAACAGTCTCGGCACCTCCAGTGGGGACTTCCTAGCTGACGACCTCGGCATCGGTTTCCGGGATAGTGCGGTGGTCCTGTCCGCGGTCATGTTGCTGCTGTTGGCCGCACACTACTTCACCCGGATCAACGCCATGTTGTTGTTCTGGATCGCATTCGTCCTCACCCGTCCCCTCGGCGCCACCGCAGGCGACTCCTTGAGTAAACCGATCGAAAAGGGCGGATTGAACTGGGGCACCATGTGGACATCGGCGGCGCTGCTCGCCGCAATGGTCGGGTTGATCATCTACCAGGCCATACACCTGCGTCATCACCCTCTCGATCCTCTGCCAGCTCCGATCGACCGGCGCACAGGTGATCGGCAGAAGCCCAACGGCGCCCTGGTCCCCGAAGACCGCGCGGAGCGGGTCACTGCCGAGGGATCCGCTTGACCCGCCGTGGCCGATACATGCCCGGCGCTGCGCGTAGGTGCGACCCGGCGAGCTATTGCCGGTCACCGGGTTGTGCGTCGGTGTCGTCGCCGGCGCAGGTTTGTCGGAGGAACGCCGATGAGGCCGAACGTGTTTCGTGCTCATCTGAATCCAGCGGGAGAGGTCTCGCGCCTCGGCCCCTGGTCGCCTCCTGCCACGGGACCTCCACCGCCGACAGGGAAAGGAACCACCGAAGCGGGTCCATCCCATAGGAACGCTGCGTGCCGTCGACCGGCCCAGGTCGGACAGATACGCCGTCACAGCGGCTTCGAGCGCTTGGTCTATAGCAAGACCGCGGCCGCCGCACCGGAGGTTCCGGGCTGGGGCTGGCCATCGACGCCGCACACAACGGGGCCGTCCGGCTCGCAGACGGCCCGGACGGCGGCGTTCGCGTCATCGTCGAACTTGCCGTACGTGGACCTGACCACCCCCGGCCGATCTCGCCGAATAGCCAGCGCCAGTAGTACCCCGGTCCCGGAAGGTCTGTGCGGTGGCCCACGATGCCTCGAGCACGGTGATGTGCGCCGGTTCAGGGTGTGATCGCGAGTCGTCGACCCAACCAGGGGAGTTCCTTCTCCAGACCGGCCGACCACACCTCGAAGGTGTGACCGCCGGGGAGCTCGGAGTAGTGAACATCCATACCGGCATCCCGGGCGGCGATGGCGAGCAGTTGCAGCGCCTGCTGAGCCTCGGGATCGGCGGAGCCGGCGACGAATGCGCCGGCGCTGTCCGGGTACCGGTGGGTGTGGAGCAGGTCGAGGGGGTTGATGCGGCGAAAGGCCTGCTCGTCGCCGGCGAACACGTCGGTGACGGTGCGGCGGTGGTCACCGAGGCCTGGTTCGATCTGCCCGGACAGGTCGAGGAAGGTCGGGTAGATGTCGGGGTGCGCGGTGGCCAGTTGGAGGCTGCAGGTTCCGCCGTAGGAGAGCCCTCCGATTGCCCAGCCTTGCGGGTCCGGATCGATCTGGAAGGTGCTCTTGACCCAGTTCGGGACGTCGGTACCGAGGTAGGTGTCGACATTGCCGAGGTGCGAGTCCACGCACGCCGGGTTGCCGAATTGAGTGCCCGTCGCGTCGGCGACGACGACAACGGGCGCCAGGCCGGCGTGCTGTGCGGAAAAGGAGTCCATGGTCTCGACCAGTCGTCCGCCGGCCAGCCAGTCCTCGGGGCCGCCGGGTACCCCGGCCAGCAGCACCAGTACCGGCAGAAGGGGGCGTGGCTCGGCGAAGTATGCCGGTGGGAGGTAGACGATGGCGGGTCGTGCCTCGAATCGAGACACCGTCGGTGGAATGGTCCCGGTAGTGACCGCTCCGGTCGCGGGCATGGCTGCCGGCGCTTCCCACACCGGGGAAAGCGGATCCCGATCGACGGCGGTCCGGTCGGTGCCCCTGATCTGGTCGAGGGCGAGTGTGCGGTAGTCGGGAATGCCCAGGATCGACCCGAGTGTCGGGTAGGCAGCGAACAGGACATTGATCTGGCCAGCCGCGGCGATGACGACGACAACCGAGGAAAGGGCGATCGCGGTCGCTGTCACCGGGTAGCGGCGGTCGCGGCATCGGAAGAACGCCCGCAACGTCGCCAACAGGACGGCCAGCACCGCGACGCCACCCCAGAAGTAGACTCGCCGGTCGAGTATGTCGGGAAACGGCTTCCAGACCCTTTCGACGATCCACACCGATCCCACCGCCAGCGCCACGGCACCACAACCGGCGAGGGGGACACCGACGAGCAGCCATCGGCGGCCGCGGCGGAGGAGTAGAACACCGAGACCGATGACCACGGCGACCGTCAGTGCGGCCCGGATCGGTCCGGACAGCAATGACCACCCGGTCAGTTCGCTGAGCATCGGATCGGCGCACCCTTCCTCCCGACGGGGCCCGGACTGTGCTGTTGACGCCGGTACCACCGCCGCGCTCCCCACCCAAGCGGCTCTTCCCAGTTGGCAGTGGCATTGATGTCGGCCGGGCGCGCGCCGCCATGATCGGCAGGCGAAGGCCAACCGTACCCGTCCGCAGATAATGCGGCCACAACTCGATTGTTGCCACACGTGGCGTTGACGGAGACGACGGCAGCGGTGTCGGTGTGTGGATCGACCCGCAACGGTGCCTCCCGGCGCCAGTCGAGGGTCAGCAAATGCGTTCCTCGGGAGAGCCGCTGGACGAAGCCGTATCCGGCCAACTCTCCTTCCGGGACTTGCCAGCCGATGTGTTCGGTTTGTCGACGACCTCCCGAACACCGGACCGCGGGTGACCAGCTGCTCGAACACCGCCGGCAACTCGGTCTCCGGCGTTCGGCAAGGATTTGTCGTACCGGCGACCGCCGTCGATGCTCATCCGAGTGCGTTCCGCCATCGATCGATGGCAACCATTGTTTAGTCACAGTGAACCTGGTTGGGGCTCAGCAGGTTCGGGCTGATCCGCAGGACCGGATCGGTGACCACGCAGAGGGCGTAGCGCGGCCGCGGAAGTCGGTAGTCTCGCCGCGGCGAGGCGGTCACAGACATCCGCCGGGTGTACCAGGAGGATTACGCCTACGCCGCAGCCGTGGCGCTGATCGCCTCGGTGGACTCGGACTCGGACTCGACGGAGGCGCTGTTCGTGCCTAGCTCGAAGCGCACCTAACCTCTCCGCGAAGGACAAGCGGATCGCGTCCTTCCGGGGTTTCCGATGAAGGCGCTCATCGCCGTGAAGCATGCGATGCTCGTCGTCTGGAACATTCTCGCCACGGCGACCTCTGCCCCGATCCCGGGGCCGTCGACTTCATCCGGCGTGGCCCCGCCACGACCAGGGGCCCGCGCAGTCGGCGAGCTCGAGGCACTCGGCTACCGCGTCACCCCCCACCCGTCCTCACCTGCGGTGGTCACCTAGTTTCGTAAGAGAGACGTGAGAGACATGGTGTCTCTGACGAGCCGGGCGAGGGAGGGAATGTGATGGTCCGTCTTGCCCGAATGGCGATCACCCGTGGCATCGCCAGTGCAGGCGCCACCGGCGGCGGCACCTGTCAGCGGCTGGTGAGTTCGTCGGTGTCCACATGCACCCCGACGTGGACTCCAACTTTGCTGCCGAGGTTGACCAGGGCGTCGAGTGAGAACTTGCTCAGCTTTCCGCGGTACAGGTCCGACAGCCGCGGTTGAGTGACGCCGAGGTTCTGCGCTGCCGTGACCTGGGACCACCCGAAGCGGTCGATCTGTCCGCGGATCGCGGTCATCAGATCAGCGCGGAGCTGACGGTTGTATGCTTCGCCCGGGGCGTCGCTGATCGCCTCCCAAACGGAAGCGGTCTCGACGATGTCGTTGTCGCTCATCATTTCTCCTTCGCATGTGCGTCCGCCGCCTTGTAGCGGCGACGGCCGAGGTCGATGTCGGACTTCGAGGTTTTCTGCGTCTTCTTCTGGAAACAGTGCAGGACGTAGACCACCTCGCCGAACCGAGCAACGTAGAACGTTCGAAACGCTCCATCGGGAGTGCGGACCCGGATCTCTCGACAGCCGGCCCCAACCTCCTTCATCGCCTTCCAGTCATCCGGATCCAGCCCCTGCTGCACTCGATCGAGCTGGTAGCCGAGATCTGTCTGTGCATCTCCGGGCAGATCACGCAGGTCATCGAGCGCACTGCCAACCCATCGAATCGGTTTTTCGTTACCTCGCACCACTTACACAGTATATCAATACGGATATACACGAGACCGGGAAGTATATTCGATCGTTTCATGGTCGAGCATGACCTGCAGCCGCGTCGTCGGGAGTTGAGGACACGGAGGACGACGTCGATGGCGAGATGGTTGACGACCACCATCAGCACGAACGATGTTCCGGTTCCGGAGGTGTACATGTCGCAGGCAGAGCGCGCGCGGGGGCGCGGCAGCCACTATATCGAGGAATCGGTCTGGGTGTACCTGATGCGTGACTGGGACGGTGCCGATCGGTGGGTGCTCGACCCGGTGACGGTGGACGGGTACGGGCTGGACTCGGGCCTCGAGAACGGTGTCCGCAACAGTGAGTGCGTGTGCGAGGACCAGGCCGAGTGCGACGTGTCCGGGATCGGATGGACCGGGCCGCCGTTGTGTGGTGGAGCCGGAGGGGCTGGGCGGTCAAGGTTCCGGTGCTCGCGCAGTTTCCTGCGGATATCGAGACCATGACCGGGCTCGACCCCGAGGGGCGCCCGGTGATGGCGCAGCGGATTGGTACGGTCGTGGGTGTAGACGAACGGCGCGTTGCCGAATAATTCATCGCGGATGATGCGGTTGTCTCACGCTCTTGATCGCACGGCTCGATCACGAGGTTTGTCACCGACGTTTGAGCCAGATCGCGAACTGCGGCGGCCAACGTGACGTCGCGGCCTGCCGCTCGTTCACCTTCTTCGAACTCATGAGATGGATACGGCTGGACGCCTCGAGTCGCGCGACTTCGGAGACAATCTTCGGTGCCAGCTTCGTGCCAACACCGGTCATGTGAATCCGTGTGTGTCCAGGCGGGCGGAGCGCGTTCATCTGCTTACGGAGACCGGTGAGATCGCCGGCAGCGACCGGCACGGCGGACAGAGGGCATACTCGCCCCTTTTGGATTCGTCGATGAACGCATGCATTGCGGCGGAACGATCTGAACAGTCCCGGGCTGCGGGCACCGCACGCTCATCACTGCTGGTTCACGGCACGCAATTTGTCGGTTGAGCGGTGCGCGGTAACCGGATGCCTGCTGTCGATGTCGATGAGACGACGGTGGAAGCGTTTCATCGTAGTTGGGCTGAGCGGGCAGAGCGACCGCGGGCGGGGTGTGCTGGTGTCTACCGCCTCTGACGGCAGACACCAGTGTGCGTTTGACCTGCCGCCCATATGGGCTGTATGGGTCATATGCAGTGAGAGTGCGCTGAGCTGAGGTGCTGGTGGCACGTCCCACCCCACCCGCCGATGCCGCGGCTGTAGCTAGGCAGAGTGCTTTGGATGTAGTCCTCGACGGCCTCACGCATGAGTTCGCTGGGCTTGTGGTGCTTGTGGTGCTTGGCGTTCGTCGAGCTTGTTGCTCAACGGTTGGGGCTGATCAGGCGCAAGGACCCGACCGCCAGCCACCCGCGCCGGGCGAGGCGGGCATCGATGGCCTTGACCGCGGGGTGCGTCAGCCGCGCTCGTACCGCGGTGCGCCCGAGCGCGCGCACCAGCAGCAGCGCCAGCACGGCGCTGACCGTCGTGGCGGCGATCGCGACGGCGACCCCGGGGCCGGGCCCGAACCGCAGTCCGGCGCTGAGGGTGAACACCGTTCGCGGCACCGGGGCGATCGTCAGTACCGCCTGGGCCAGGAAGAACACCAGCACGAACGCCGGTCCCATCGACTCCGCCCACTCCTGCACCTGGGAGATCGACGGGCGAGGGGCGAGGGCGGCGGCCACGGCCAGTGAGGCCAGTACCGCCAGGGTGGCGAGGACTCGGCGGTCGCGCAGGATCAGCGGCACCCGCCGAGGACCGCGACGTGGGGATCTGGGGGATAGTTGGTCGGCGGAGGCGCTCGGGCGGGCATCACCTGGCCGCGAGTGCTCACCGACTGAGTCGGCCTCCGCGGCGGCGTGGACGGTGTAGGTTCGCGGCCTCCACGTTGGAGGGATCACGCCAGCGCGCTTCCGGCCAGCCACTGATCCCACGGCACGGACCAGTCCCCGTTCTGCCACTGCGCGAGCGGCTCCCCGCCGGTGTTGCGGACCTCGACGATGTCGCCGGGGACGGAGAAGTCGTAGAACCAGCGGGCGTTGTCCGGGCTGAGGTTCAGGCAGCCGTGGGAAACGTTGGTGTTGCCCTGCGCCCAGATGGTGTCGGCGAGTTCGTGGAGATAGATGCCGTCGTTGCTGATGCGGGTGGCGTAGTTGATCGTTTCCTTGTACCCCAGGCGGGAATTGACCGGGAGCCCATAGGTCGAGGAATCCATGATCACGGGGTTGGCCTTGTCCAGAACGGTGTAGATGCCGCGCTGGGTCCAGAACGTCAGGGTTTGCCCGTTGATGGTTTCGCTGCCGCCCATCCCCATCGAGGTGGGCATGGTCCGCACGACTTCACCGTTGTTGCTGACCGTGATCTGTTTGGTGGTGTCGTCGGCGATGGCGATGTGCGCGTCGCCGATGATGAACGAGGTGGTCGCGTCCTCCTGACCGAACAGTCCACCACCGAGGTCGACGCCGTAGACGTTCGCGCGGGCGGTGACTTTCGTGCCGGGTGTGTAGTAGTTCTGCGGTCGCCAGTGCACGTTCTGCTCGTCCGCCCAGTACCAGGATCCCGGCACCGGGGGTGTGGTCTCGACGGTCAACGCCCTCTCGGCAGCGGCGCGGTCGGTGATCGGCTCGTCGAAGTGGGTGACGACGACGATTCCGATGCCGAAGGTGCCGCCGTCGGTGAGGAGATTGCCACCGGAGGTGACGAACGTCGGTTTGGTCAGGTTGCCCGGTTTGACGGTGGAGAAGGTGCTGGTCCGCTCGGTGCGGGTGCCGTCGTCGTGGATTGCGGTGGCCGCGATGGTGTAGGTCCTGCCGTATCCCAGCGCGGCACCGGGTTTCCAGGCGATGCGGTCGGGGGTGAAGATGCCCTCGATGACCTTGCCTTCGTTGTTGGTCATGGTGACCGATTCGAGGGTGCCACCGGTGGTTTCCACTGACACCGGGTCCGCGGGGTTGACCGTGTCGGCTCCGTCGGCGGGGGTCACCGTGATCGTGGGGTCGGGGTCGGCGGGGGTGGAAGGGTTCGCGCCGCCGCCCGGCGAGGATCCGGTGCCGGATGGGGCGCAGGCGGCCAGCAGCGCGAGCAGGATCGCCAGGGCGATCAGGATCGGAGTACGGCGGGGTGGGTGTGTGTGCATGAGTTCCTCAATACCGACGAGGCGGCAGCGAGCTGGTGGCAGAGAAGAAGTGGGGTGCACGCCATGTCCGTGGCGGCGGGGGAAGAGGGTGGGACCGGGAGGGGGCACGGTCCCACCCTCGTGGGGTCAGCCCTGTTGCAGCTGCCCCTGCATGGTGGTGATTTCGGCTTGCTGGGCGCCGACGATGGCGGTGGCCAGTTGCTTGGCGTCGGCGTTCTCTCCGTCGGAGAGTTCGGTCTGAGCCATCTCGATGGCACCGGTGTGGTGTTCGATCATCATGTTCAGCCAGGCGGTGTCGAAGTCGGCGCCGCTCTTGCCGGCCAGGTCGCTCATCTGCTCCGGTGTCATCATTCCGCTCATGCCACCGCCGTCGGCCATCCCGCTCGTTCCGCCGTGCTTCATCCCGCTCATGCCGCCGCCGGCATCGGTCGAGGGAACACTCATGCCCCGCTGTGCCAGCAGTGCGGTCATCTGTTCCATTTCCGGTCCCTGGGCTGCGGCAATGTTTTTGGCCAGGTCGAGTATCTGTGGGTTGGTGGTGCGGCCCTCGACCATGTTGGCCATCTCGACGGCCTGGGCGTGGTGGGGGTACATCGTCTGCAGGAACGTCACGTCGGCGTTGTTGAATGCGGTCGTCTCCACCGCTGCGGTGGTGGGGCTGCTCGACGTGGTGCCCGAGGTGTTATTCGACATCTGGGACATGTCGTGTCCGCCGCCGCTGTTGTCGCTACAGCCGGCGAGAACCAGCACTCCGGACACCGCCGCGGCGGACAGGACGAACGTGGCACGGGGGGAACGCAAAGACCACATGGATAGGACTCCTCGAAAGGTCGGTGTGTGAAAGGTGAAGCAGGCGTGCCCGAGACACGTCCGCGTAGGTGACCCACTTGACGTGGGTCACCTGTCACACCCGCAATACCGACAGTTGCGCGAGGGTCGGAGTGGTCCACGGCGGCGCCCGGCCAGCGCGGTGGCGCAGCAGGGCCCGCAGGCTGTGTACCGCGGTCTCGCCGGTGGTGGCGGTGGCGTACCACCGGGCGAGGACCAACGCCGCGGCGATCGTCATCACGGCCATGCACAGATGCAGGCCGGAATGGTCGGTGCAGTCGCCGCCCTCGCAGCCCGTCCCGGCCAGTGCGACGGGAAAATCCTCGAGCGGCATCGGCATCGGCGCCGCGGCCGCGTCGTGGGAGTGCGCGTGCACACCGGAATCATGCCCCGATGAGGTGGGGTGCCCGCCGGTGTGGTCGAGCAGGGGAGAGGAATGCATGAGGAGGACACCGAACAGCACCGCCACGACAGCGGCCACCCGCAGCAGGTGCTGCATCGGCGGCGTCGTACCCAGCGCTTTCACAGTCATGATGGTACTGGCCGGGCTCGGGGTCGCCGCGGTGAAGGGCGCGACCGGGTGATTGTGTCGCTGAGTGCGGCGCCACCGGTCGGCTGTCCGCACTGGGTAACCCCGGAGACGATGCGATCGCCCGCCGTCCCGCCGCCCCGCCGCCCCGTCATCGTTCACCGGGCTCTGGGTAGAGGAATCTGCGGGTGACGAGATGTTTGCTGTCGGTGAGGGTTTCCTCGCTGATCCGTCCGGCGTCGTCGAGGGTGAGCAACACGTTCATTCCGGCGGCCGGGTAGCCGAGCACCAACCGCACGGCCCCGTCCGCGTGCGGCAACCGGACGGCGATCGGGGCGGTTCCGTCGGCGTACGGTTCCTGCGCCAGGAAGAAGTCGGCGGACAGGTCGAGTCGCTGCGGCTCGGGCACCGGGCCGCTGGTGTCGCTGGTGACGCTCTCGTAGACAGTCAGGTCCCGTGGGCGTGGGTGGCGGCGACGGCGCGGGCGAGGTCGTCGCCGCCGGGACCGGTGGGCCAGGGCGCGAGCAGGCTGACCGTGCCGCCCTGCCAGCCCTGCGCCGCCGCGCCGAGGGTGAGCACGTTGTCGCCGCCCTGCCAGCTGGCGGGTGCGACGAAGCAGCCCGGGCCGCATCCCCGCAGGTCGAGTGGAGCGCCGTCGGTTCCTGCGGCGTCGATCCGCCCGGTCAGGGAAAAGTCCTGGCCCGGTTCGGGGGCGTAGTAGTCGCCGCGGCGTGGGGTGGACAGCCGTACCACCAGTTGCCCGTCGCTGGCGGCGACGGAGAGTCCGATCTGCCCGGCGAGGGCGCCCAGGGGCAGGACCGGACCCGTCGGCGCCGGGGGGGCCGGCTGCGGGGAGGTGCCGGCCGGGGTGGTGGAGACCAGGGTGGCGCTGACCGCCAGCACCGCGATCAACACGATGCTCTCGGCCCGAATCGTACGCCGCATCAGGGCTGTTCGCTCCGGGGCGTGCAGCGATTGCCGCGCCGCGAGCGCTAACCCGGCGGCGGCGGCGGCGACCAGCACCAGCTTGACCACCAGCACCTGACCGTAGGTGGTGGACAGCAGGGCGGAGAACGGAATCAGCAGCAGGGCGGAGACGGTGCCGGTGGCCACCACGACCAGGAAGGTCCCCACCGCCAGCCGGGTGTATCCCGCCAGCACCCACCGCACGGCGGCGCGCTCGCCCCACCAGGCACGCACCGCGCGGACCGTGTGCACGAGCGCGCCCACCCAGATCGCGGCGGCCGCCAGGTGCACCGCGGTCAGGAGGCCACCCCAGCCGGGGGCGGCGACGTTGGCGTGCGAGCGCAGGCCCTCCGCGGCGACGACCAGCACCAGCGGTGCGAGTGTCCACTTCCGGCGGTCGGCGGCGGCCACCACGATCGCCCCGGCCAATCCGGCGGCCTCGGTGAGCAAGACGAGACCGGGCCGGCTCTGCCACCACATATTCACCTCGCCGGCGACGCGGCGAGGGCAGCGCCGAGGCCGAGGACACCGACAAGTCCGATCAGGGCGCCGGCCACCAACGGGGACCGCAGCACCGGCAGGGACGGATTCTCTCGTCGGGCGGTGGTGGTGACGCGTTCGGCGATCAGACCGCCGAGTGCGACGGCGAGCCCGAGGAGCAGCAGCCACCGCAGGGCGGTATCGGTCCAGGACGTCGACGGGCCGTCGGCCGCGCTGCCGTCACCGGTCAGGGCGAGGCCGACGGCGAATCGGAAGTCCTGCTCGACCAGGTCTCCGTCGGCGCCGGTCACCTGCCAGCGCACGGTGTAGGTCCCCGCTGCCAAGGTGTCGGCCGGGCGGGCGGTGAGGACACGCCCGTCCCGGGCGGTTTCGGCGGCGCCCATCGGGATTTCGCGGCCGGCGCCCTCGTGCAGGACGATCGCGGGCGCCCCGGGGGTGACCGGTTCGTTGAACATCAACGTGATCGACTGCGGTGGGTCGGAGACCGCGGTGTCGGAGCCGGGGTCGGTGAACAGCAGGGTGGGACGGGCGCCGGCCACCCCCGCCCCGGCACCCGCGGCCGCGGTCAGGGCCAGCAGCAGGAGCAGGCCACGGAACAGGTGGCGGGCGAGGGCGGGCACAGTCGTCAGTTCAGGGTGTAGAGCGCCTGGGAGGTGGCGGCGTAGGCGGTGTCGTAGTTGGCTGCGGTCATCGCTTCGACGGTGCCGACCCGGGAGCGTTTCTGCCAGTCCCGCCCATCCCTGCTGCGCCAGGCGTACCCGTCCTCGTCGATTCCCCACAGCGCATCCCCGGCGCCGGAGACCATCACCAGTCGTGGGGCGTTCGGCACGGGCGAGAACGTGCGGGCGCCGGTGGTGCTGTGTTCCAGACCCGCCGGGGTCACCGCCCACACCCCGCTGCCGTTGACCGCCAGTGCGCCGGCGACCAGAGACGCGCCCGGTGTCCAGGTGGTGCCGCCGTCGGTCGACACGAGCAGCCCGTCCTTGCCGTCGAAACCGACCAGCAGCCGTCCGTCCGTGCTCAGGACATGGAAGTCGACCTGCCCGGCCAGGGACCGGTCCACCCAGCTGGTGCCGCCGTCGGTGCTGCTGCGCAGCCCAAGCGGGTTGGCGGCCGAACTGGACGCACCGGGGTGCCCGGACGCGAAGACGGTGTCGGTGTTCGGTACGCCGGTCAGTCCCATGAAGTCGTCGTCGGAGGCGCCGACGCGGGACGTCGTACCGGAGGTGTCGATGGCGAACAGCCCCGTGTGGGTGCCGGCCAGGACGGCGCCGTCGGCGCCCACGTGCAGTCCGTGCAGGTGGGTCAGTTCGGAGCTCAACTCCACCGTCGGCACGGCGGCGTCCGGTGTCGTCGTGTCGTCGGCTTGCGAAGAGCAGCCGGCGAGCACGAGCAGGGCGGCGATCCCGGTGGGAAATACGGTGCGGGCGATCCGATTGGCAGGCATGGGGTCTCGTTCTGTGCTCGGCGGGATGAAAAAAGGGGGGGCACCCGTAGCGAAGCCGCCGCGGGTGCTGGGTCCGATGGTGTTGCGGCGGTGGTTATTCGGTGTAGGACAGGGTGGTCATCATCCCGGCCTCACCGTGGTAGAGGTTGTGGCAGTGCACCAGCCACTGGCCGGGGTTGTCCGCGTCCAGGTCCACCTCGACCGTCTGATTCGGCAGCACCAGGGTGGTGTCCTTGCGGGGACCGGTGCCGTGGCCGTCGACGACCTGGAAGGTGTGCCCGTGCAGGTGCATGGGGTGAAACATCATGGTCTGGTTGACGAACCGCAGCCGCACCCGCTGCCCCTGGGCGATCGCGAGCGGGGTGTGCTCGTCGTAGGTGGCGCCGTTGATCGTCCACCGGTACCCGGACATGTCCATGCCCAGCATCAGATCGTGGACCCGATCGGGGTTGCGTAGGCCGAGCCGGACGTCCTCGCGGGACCGCAGCGCCAGGCCGGTGATCGGGGGTGCGTCGAGCTCGGCAGGCCGGATGGCCGGATCGAGTCGTCCGCCTGCCCCGGTGCGGATCACGGCGAAACCCTGCCCCTGTTTGCCCTCGGCGGCCGCGACGATCGGGAAGACCCCGTCACCGAGCGTGACGATCGCATCGAAACGCTCCCCCATGCCGATCAGCACCGAGGATCCTGTGACCGGCTGCATCGGATAGCCGTCGCTGTGGGTGACGGTCAGCTGATGGCCGCCCACGGCGAGGCGGAACGCGGTGTCCGCCCCGGCGTTGATGATCCGCAGCCGCACCCGCTGACCGGGGCGGGCCCGCACCGAGAAGGGGTCGGTCCCGAGGGTGCCGTTGATCAGGTAGTAGGGGTAGTCCACGTCCCCGGTGTCGGCGCCCAGCGGGTTCGCCGGATCGATCGTGGTCCCTATGTCCATCCCGGACATGCCGCCGTGGTCCATGCCCATGCCGCTCATCATCGGCATCCCGCCCTGGCGCAGTTCATCGAGTTGCTGGTCCGGGGTCCGGCCGCCCACCCCGTCGAGCCAGTCGTCGAGGACCAGGACGGCCTCGAGGTCGTAGTCGCCGCCCTCGGCCGGGTCTTCGACGATGACCGGGGCGTACAGGCCCCGGTCGAACTGCATCCCGACATGGGGGTGGAGCCAGTGGGTGCCGGCGTCGGGGGCGAGGAACTCGTAGGTGAACGGGCTGGTGGGGGCGATGGCGGACTGGGTCAGCCCGGGCACCCCGTCCATGTCGTTGCGCAGCGCGATGCCGTGCCAGTGGATGGTCGACTCGGCCGGCAGATCGTTGGTCAGCTCGGCGCGCAGCAGATCCCCGCGGCGCAGCCGGACTTCCCGGCCGGGAATCCGGTCGTTGTAGGCCCAGGTATCGACCTGGACACCGCCCAGGTCGATCCGGGTCGGGCCGGCTTTCAGGGAGGCGGTGACCGTGTTCCCGGTCCCGATAGTGGCTCGCCGGACCTGCTCGGCCGTCCTCACGGCTGCCGAATCGGGACCGACGGCGGTGGGCGCCGGTCCGGGGCCACCACCCCTGCTGCACGCGCCCGCAGCCGCCACGGCCCCCAGGCCGGCCAGCGCCAGAAAGTTCCGACGCGACAGGCGGGCGGCACCGGGAAACTGTTCGATCATGCACAACTCCTGTTCGAGCGCGGAGGGCGGCGCGGGACTCCGGCCGTGAACCCCACCCCAATCTACGTAGTTGCATAGTAGATGGGGTGGGGTGGGGGTCTGACCAGGGCGTTGCCTTCGGCGACCTAGCGGGCGGCCGGTACCTCGTCGCCCTCGGGTGCGGGGGTCTGCGCCGGCGGCGGGGCGAGCTGGGCGGACCGGTCGAGCAGATACAGGGCACCCACACACACCGCCCCGACGACGGTCAGCGCCACCCAGATCAGCGCACCCAGATCGGCGTCGCGCAGGATCCCGAAGACGGCGCCGGTGCCCAGGTTGCCGAGCAGGATGCCGATCCCGACGACGGTGTTGTAGAAGCCGTAGTGGGTGGCGACGAGCTTGCCGCCGGATAGGGCGACGACGGTGTCCATCTCGAACGGAAATACCGCGGCGGTGCCGACGGCCAACAGCGCCGCGGTCAGCACCAGGGCACCGGCGGCGGCCCACCCGCCGAGGGCGGCCGGACTGGGCAGCAGGATCAGCGGAAGGAAGGCCAGCGCCATGATGGCCATCCCGACGACCAGGCTGCGTCCCGAACCCCACCGGCGGGAGAACCAGGAGGTGATCCTCAGCTGCCCGGCGATCGCCACTACCCCGGACACCACGAACAGCGAGGTCACCAGGGCGGTGTCGGACCGCTCGTCCCCGGCCACCACGGCCGCCTGCAGGGGCAGCGCCAGATAGATCTGGAACGAGAGCACGTAGGACCCGATCATCGCCACTGCGAACAGGACGAAGGGCCGGTTGGCGACCACTACACGCCAGTCCTCGAGCACCGAGGTCTTGGCCGCGGCCGTCTCGGCCCGATGCGCGGGCAGCGCCCAGATCTGCACGATCGTCAGCACGGCGAAGACCGCGGCCGCCGCCAGCGAGGTGACCCGGAAATCGAGGGTGGTCAGGGCGAGCCCGATCAGGGGGCCCAGCAGAATGCCGGCCTGGTAGAAGACGTTGAAGGTGGCGAACGCCTCGACCCGACGGGGGCCGGCGTCGGCGGCCAGATAGGCCCGCACGGCCGGGTTGAACAGCGCTCCGGCGAACCCGGTCGCGACCGAGGCGAGCAGGATCGCCGGCAGTGATTCCACGGCGGCGAGCAGGACGAACCCGGCGACCCGCAGCAGGCAGCCGGCGACGATCAGGGGTTTGTAGCCGAGGCGGTCGGCGAGGGTGCCGCCGAGGAGGAACATCCCCTGCTGGGAGAAGTTCCGCATGCCCAGGACCAGCCCGACCGCCCACGCCGCCAGTCCCAGGGGGCCGGCCAGGTAGCCGGCCAGATACGGCATCAGCATGTAGAAGCCCACGTTGATGGAGAACTGGTTGACCATCAGCACTTGGCTGGGCCGGTCGAAGCTGCGGAACTGGGTCAGAAGGTTCTTCATGAAACGCTCTCGGTGGGGTCGACCACGGTGGCGCACCGGGTCCAGGACTGGACGACGTGGTCGGTCGGGTGGTCGATGGTCGCCGGTTCGGTGGGCGGGTTGGCGTCGAGCAGGCCGTGCTCGGCGCAGTAGTCGTCGTTGTAGATGGTGTCGAAGTAGCGCTGCGGGCCGTCGGGGAAGATGGCCGCGACCCGGGTCTCCGGTGGGCTGGTGCGGGCGATCCAACCGGCGGTCAGGGCGACGGCACCGACGCTCCAGCCGCCGCTGGCGTGGTGGGTGGCCGCCAGGGTTCGGCAGGACCAGACCGCTTCGTGGGGGGCCACCCAGTGCACTTCGTCGAAGGCGGGGTAGTCGATGTTGTCGGGGTAGATGCTCGAGCCCAGCCCGCGCATGAGCCGGGTACCGGCGGGTTGCCCGAAGATGGTCGATCCGACGGTGTCGACGCCGACCAGTTTCAGGTCGGGGCAGAACCGGCGCAGCACGCGGGCGACGCCGGCGGAGTGTCCGCCGGTGCCCACCGAGCACACCAGGGTGTCGACGCGGCCGAGCTGGGCGATCAGTTCGAGGGCGAGTGACTCGTACGCGTCGACGTTGTCGGGGTTGGTGTACTGATCCGGGCACCAGGACCCTGGATGGGCGCTCAGGAGTTCGCGGACCTTCTCGCGCCGGGCCTGTTGCCAGCCGCCGGTGGGGTGCGGTGTGGTGACCAACTCGACGTGGGCGCCGTAGGCGGCGAGCATGTTGTGCACGATCGGCTCCAGGCCGGGGTCGGTGACCAGGGTGACGGGATGGTGATGGGTGATCCCGGCCAGGGCCAGACCCAACCCGAGGGTTCCGCTGGTGGATTCGATGATCATCGCCCCGGGTGCGAGGTCGCCGCGCGCCTTGGCCTTCTCGACCATGTGCAGGGCGGGGCGGTCCTTCATCCCCCCGGGGTTGGAGCCTTCGAGCTTCGCCCAGAAGCCCCGGCCTGTGTCGGCGAACGGTTCTCCGATCCACAGGACGGGAGTGTTGCCGACCATGGTGCTCGGTTGCGGGCAACGGCCGGCGGTGCTCGGCAGGTGGCTGGCGGACGGTGGAACGAGGGTGGAGGGAACAGCACTGTTCATGATGAGTAGTCCCTGTATCGACTGCGACGACGGCAGTAAGTGAGTGATGGGCAGCACGAGCTGGGCCACGAGGACCAAAAGTCCTCAGATGGCCTGCGGGCTGCTGATCAGCACCTGTTGATACAGAGTTCGTTCAGAACGGTCCGGCCGTGCCGGATGGGAATGGGTAGATCCGGCGGCGCCCGCGGGGTCAGCGGCACCGACATCAGCACCAGCACCACGGCCAGGGCGATCGCGACGACCGCGGCGACGGTCAGCGGGCGGAGCGGATTGTCGGAGCGGGGCATTGCGACGACGGTGTGCGTCTCGTGCGACAGGTGGGTCGATCCGTCATCGATGTGCGCGTGCCCGGGAGCGGATTCCTCGGCTGGCATGGATGTTGTGGACGAGGAGACGTGCACGTCCTCGCCCTGGTGATCGTGCGCCAGAAAGATCCCGCACTGGGCGATCGTGTGGGCGAGTAAATAGAGGGCAGCGGCGACCGCAACAACCGTCCGCATACGCGGGGGGCGTATCGCAAAGGCCGTCACAATTTCCCGACTCTAGCAGCGCGTACCTGGGCGCCGGTCCAGTTGATCGGCGGACACCAGGGCCTCCCGGGCGCGATATCCACTGGTCAGGAAGCCATCGGCAGGCACCACATGGTTCCGGTCACCTCGAGGACAGCCAACGCGAGCGGGGCGGCGGTCACCATCGCGACCACGGCGGCCGACAGCAGGCACACCCGCACCTTTGCGGTCCGCCGCGGCGGTGACGCCAGTCGTCCGGCCCGGTCCAGCAGGGCGATATTGCCGGCGCCGAGGGCCCCGTCGGGAACCTGGGCCGGAGCGCACAACGCGAGCAGCCCCGAGAGCAGGGCCCGCGAGCCGTGCGCGCGCGCCGCCGAGTCGTCCGCGCACATCTCCAGCAGGCGGCCGACCTCCACCGCACCGGCGGTGAACAGGGTCATGCCGGGCAACGAGGCGGCGAGCACCCGCAGAACGGCCAGGATCTGAGCGTGGTGCCCGGCCAGATGGGCGCGCTCGTGGGCCAGGACCGCCTGGACCTGCCGGTCATCGAGTGCGGCGAGGGCGGCGGTGGTGATCACCACGGCGTGCGGTCGCCCGGCGGCGCAGTAGGCGGCGCGCTCGGCATTGTCGATGACCACGGCGTCGACACCGCGCACCTGGTGGCCGATGAGGCGGGCCCGGCGGGCATGACCGTGGGTGCGGATCCGCAGCCGCATCAGCCCGACAGCGAGTCGGCCGGTGATCCACACGGTGATCGACACCACTGCCGTGGCCGCCGCGACTCCGGCCACCTCGAATGCGGTGTCGGCACCGCCGAGGCTCTCCTGCAGGCGGGCAAGGCAGGCCCCGAGCAGCGACTCGCCGGGACGAGCCCGATACCGGAGAAGGTCGAGAACAAGCAGCAGTGCGGCCATCGCCCACGAGAGCACCACACTGGCGATGGCCGCCGACCAGGCGATCACCCCCAGACGCGGGGCGAGGCCGCCATGGGTGATGCGGCGCAACACCGGCGGACCGAGGACGGCGACGAGCCCGCTGAACAGGGGGAAGCAGGCCGCTGCGCTCATCATGGGGCGGCGTCCTCGTCGGTGGCCATGCGTTGCAACGCCATCCGAAGTCCGGCGGCCTCCTCCTCACTCATCTGCTCGAAGAAGTGGGTCAAGACCACATCGGACCTGCCGCCGGATTCGAACGCCTCACGCATCAGCCGGGCACTGTGCTCCTCCCGGGTTAGGGTGGGCCAGTACCGGAATGCCTTGCCGCTGCGCTCACGCTCGAGCCATCCCTTGCGGTGCAGGTTGTCCATCGTCGACATCACGGTGGTGTAGGCGATCTCGCGGCCCCGGGCCATGTCGTCGAACACCTCACGGACCGTGGTCGATCCCTCTCGATCCCACAGCCGTTCCATCACTACCGCTTCGAGTTCTCCGAACCCGCGCACCCGCATCGCGCCCTCCCACCGTCTTCGCCGTCCCAGCGTACGACGTCCCGGCCCGGTTCCTGCGCCTCGGTCGTGCGCCCACCTGCGGCGACGTCACAGAACACCACTATCTACTATCTACGTACGTAGTACGTATATTGAGTTCGGAAGCTGATGTGAATCGACGAGGAGGCGTGGAAACGATGCTGGACATGGTGAGCAATCTGCAGGCGTGGTGGGACTGTCAGATGATGATGAGCGGCCAGATGTGTCAGATGTGTGACATGTGCTCGATGATGATGCCCTCGTAATCGATTGAGAGTCTTTCGGATTCAGAGAACCACGGTATGAGTCGGCCCCTGCCGGTCGGAGTCCGCTGGCTTGTGCCGGTTCTGGCGGTGATCGTTGTGTTGGTCGTCGCGCTCTGGCCACGACAAAAGCGATGACGACCCCTCCACCGGGCCGCCCACCGCAATCGCGACGGGCCGCGGAAGCGACCAGGCCGAACGGGGCCGACTCGCCGCCGCAGCAGCGCTACAGCCGTGTCCGACCGCAAAGGCGGAGACCGTCGACGCCGGAGCGCTGGGAGGAATCACCGCCCGCTGCCTCGGATCGACCACCGAGGTCGATCTCGGTGCCGCCCTGAGCGGTGAGCCGACCCTGATCAACGTGTGGGCCTCCTGGTGCGGGCCGTGCCGGGAGGAGATCCCCGTCCTCGAGGAATACGCGCACACCCCCGATGCCATCCGCGTCGTCGGCGTCGATGTCGACGACAGTTCCACCGCCGCGCTCGCCCTGCTCACCGAATTGGGCGCGCACTATCCGTCCTTCGGTGACACCGATGCCGGCGCCCTGCGCGGCGCCCTCGGGGCGCCGCCGGTGCTGCCGCTGAGCTTCCTCCTACGTTCGGACGGCTCGATTGCGCGCATCACCGAGCCTGCGGTTTTCGCCGAACCCGCCCAAATCCACCGAGCTGTCAGCGAACTGACCTCATGACCACACCGACGCCTCAGCGACTTCTCCGCCGCAGAGTAGTCCTCGCCGCCGTGTGCGCGGCCCTGCTCACCGCGCCGGCGTGTGCCACCGGTGCGGACGCCGTCGCCCAGGGCGGCACGTTCGACTTCGTCGCCCCGGGCGGGCAGACCGACATCTTCTACGACCCACCCCAGGCCCGGGGCAGCATCGGCGCCCTCACCGGACCGGACCTGATGACCGACCGACCGGTGTCGCTGGCCGACTACGCCGGGCATGTGGTGGTGATCAACCTGTGGGGCCAATGGTGCGCCCCCTGCCGCAGCGAGGCCGACGACCTCGAACGCGCCTACACCGCCACCGCGGACCGGGGGGTGAGGTTCCTCGGCATCAACGTCCGCGACCCGGGGCGCGACAAGGCGCAGGACTTCGTCGTCGACAACGCCGTCACCTACCCCTCGATCTACGACCCACCCATGCGCACCCTGCTGGCCCTCGGCGGCAGCTACCCGACCAGCGTCATCCCCTCCACCCTCGTCCTCGACCGCCAGCACCGGGTGGCCGCGGTGTTCCTGCGCGCCCTGCTCACCGAGGACCTGCAACCGGTCATCGAACGGGTGGCGGCCGAGCCGGGAGATCCGAGATGACCGTGCTCGCCCAGGAACTCGGGTCGAGCTTCCAGACCGCCGCCGCCACCGGACCGATGCTGCTGGCCCTCGGTGCCGCGGCGCTGGCCGGGCTGATCTCGTTCGCCTCCCCGTGCTGCATCCCCCTCGTCCCCGGCTATCTGTCGTATCTGGCCGGGATCACCGGCGCGGAGACCGAGTCCGCCCCCGGTGGTGCGATCGGGGTGCGCACGGCCACCCGCTGGCGGGTCACCGGCGCCGCGGTCCTGTTCGTCGCGGGATTCACCGTCGTGTTCGTTCTCGCCACCGCGTCGGTGTTCGGGGCGATCAGCGTGCTGCAACTGAACCGGGAACTGCTCGGGCGGATCGGCGGCGTGGTCACCATCGTGATGGGGCTGGCCTTCCTCGGCGCGATTCCGGCCCTGCAGAAGGACACCCGCCCGCATCCGCGGCGGATCTCCCACCTCGCCGGCGCCCCACTGCTCGGGGCCGTGTTCGGGCTCGGGTGGACCCCCTGCCTGGGTCCCACCCTCGCCGGGGTGCTGTCGGTGGCCGCCGGCACCGAGGGCGCCACCGCCGCCCGGGGGGTCACCCTGATCGTTGCCTACTGCCTGGGCCTGGGCCTGCCGTTCATCCTGCTCGGCTTCGGCTCCACCGCGGCCGTCCGCGGTGTCGGCTGGCTGCGGCGGCACTCGCGCACCCTCCAGATCCTGGGGGGCCTGACCCTCGTCGTGGTCGGGCTCGCCCTGCTCGCCGGCGCCTGGGATGTGTTCGTCGCCTGGATTCGGGACGAGTTCGTCACCGCCGTCGTCCTCCCCATCTGACCCCGGTGGGAACCGTGGGAAACAAGTGAATAGCGGCACAGAAGTGAAGAAAGTGTATTAGCGTTACGGCGTGTCGTCTTGACTTTGTCGCGCCGGTCCATGTGTTTGCTGCACCGCCGAAACCCCGGCGTGACTGCTCAGAAGGGACCTGCGATGCGCGGTATCACCTCCTCGGCGCTGACCGCCTGCACGAGAAGACTGCCCACCCTGTGCCTGGGTGCCTCCACGGCGGCGGCGATGGTGGTCCTCACGGCCCCGCCCGCCTCGGCCGCCCATCCCGGCCACGCGGATTCGTCGTCCGCGCTCGCCGCGGCGCTGGCCGACGCGGTCACCATGGTCGCCGACGCGGCGCAGCCGGACGTGGTGGTGGTCGATCCCAGTCGTTGGCAGACCGTCGCGAACATCGCGGCCGCCAGCCTGCGGAATGCCGAGGCGAATGGCTCGCTCGCCGATGCGTTCGAGGCCCAGCACCTGCTCGCCGGATGCCTGAGCGGTTTCGCCGCCGGGTCCGCCGCCGCCGAGGTGCTCGGTGCCTGCGCCGACGAGCTCGGCGCCGTCGACGGCGGCATCGCGCCGAGGTTGCTCGCCGCACTCGAACTCGGCGACGTCTCCGAATCCTCCGGTCCAGGCATCTTCGACCACACCGACCCGGCCGAGGCTGCGGCGGCACCCGACTCGGCGCTCGCCGAGGCCACCGTCCCGAACCCGGACGAGGAGCAGACCGCCGGCACCGGTGCCGAAACCGGTGAGGCCGAGGCCGACGCCGATCCCCAGAGCGAGCATCCCGGCCCCGAGGGCGCCGAGGACATCGAGGCCCCCTCACCCGAGGCGGACACCGGCGGCGACGCCGACGGATCCCACACCCACGACGGCGCCGACGCCGAGGGGGCCGCCGACGACGCGACCGGTGACGAGACCGGCGCCGTGACCGGTGCTGACGAGACCGGTGCTGACGAGACCGAGGACGGCGCGGCGGCTCCGCAGCAGCCCCGCACCTGGAATCGCCCCGGCACCAAGGAATTCGTGGCACCCAGCGCGGGCACCGTCACCTCCACCATGGGGGATGGGCGCGGCCACGAAGGCATCGA
>NZ_WXYH01000367.1:0-38182 GCF_009872365.1 Rhodococcus sp. T7 | reverse complement strand
CGCAACGACATGCTTCCCACCAGCGCGTCCGGGAAGGTGATCCGCCGCAACGTCGAAGCGATGTGGCTCGAACGCGGTGCCACCGACCTCATCGAGATCGACAGCTGACAACCCCGAGGCAGACTGGGCAGAACTCCGATGCGCCCGACCCCGTCGCCCGCGTCGCTTGGCCTCCGAGTCCTCGCGGTCGGGGCATGCGGCCGGTACCGGTCGCCGTAATGAACTCGCAGACCTGACCGGCAAAGTACGGCCGCCCGCCACGGAGCGGGTCGCGGATCCGCCATCGCGGGAACCGATCGATTTATCCCGATCTCGACGCTGACGCTGACCGTGACGTCTTGATTGACGACTCCGAGATGGCCAATTGGGGACATACCAGCCCGAAAGCAATGATCTCTGGACATGATGTCAGATACCTGGCCGCCGCGAGGCTCCTGCACCCCATCGGCGACGAAGAACACCAACAGATTCCTCCCGTACTGGTTGGAGACTTTGATGACGGTGCAATGCACCTCGTGATCGAAATCCTCCTCGTCTCGGGCGAACCTAAATGGAGAGGCCAACGGCGCCTTGTCGACGCCGCGAGCGCCGACAGCATCGCCCACATGGCGGTATTTCACTCCGACAGTGAGGCCGGTCGGGGATCCTACTCGCTGCCCGGTGAGGGGTTCGGGAGCAGGTACATAGGGGCGCCAACGTGTTCAGCCAGGCCGGGTGCGAGCAGGGTGGGCTCAGCACCGAACAGTGGTAACCAGCCACATGCAGCGCGATGCCGTGGGTGCCCACACCGCAACCTTCAACGCCGCCGGCCAGCAGTTGGCGCGGCGGTTGAGGCCGAGCCCGGCGGCCGTCGCGGTGAGGGCTCGATGGAACGACGAGTATTGGCGCGCCGTTACGTCGCCGAGTTGCGCCGGACCACCGCCCTTCCAGTAGTCAGATTCTAGCCGTATGTTGCGTGGGCGCTAGAGAAGGCGACTTTTCGATCGGACGCGACGTGAGCGTGTCTCGGCCCGGGAACGTTCGGACCGACGCTAGGCGAGGGGACATGATCGACAGCGAAAGTTGACCAGGTCTGGTCAACCCCCATCACGCGCTGTGCGGAGATCTCGATCAGCGCCACCAATGCGGACAGCCCATAGATGCGTTCGGAAGAGGTGACGCCACGCTGAATTCGCGCCAGCTGATATCTCGCCGCACGTCCGAGCCGGTGCGTGTAATCCGGGACATCCATTCCGAATGCGTCTGCGACATTCCTCGGTGCCGGCCCCCCCGAGCGGCTCCCAGAGCAGCGCGAAATCCAGAATGTCATGGTCGTTGTGTCGGTTCCACATTCTTCCTGCCTACTGTGCACTACCCCGGCTTGCTCGCGAGTTCTCCAGGCCCTGTTCGTGAGGACTCGCGAGCCGGGCGGGGAATCGTTCGGGCCAGCGCATGGGGATAGGCTCTGGCCATTTCGCTTAGTTCGTCCTGGCTACAGCTCGATTCGGGAACCGCCTGCCACAATCGCTCGATGAAGTGGCCCTTGGTCAAGCCGAAGTGGACATAGACGTCCTCCTCGGTCGCGCCCCCGTAGGGTGCCCACCTGCTTGCGAACGCGATGAGGCGCTCTGCCTCGACATCCGGATGGTTGCGCCGACGGTCGGCCTCGATCCAATCGATACGACGCCTGTAGCGCCATGGGCGAGACGAGTGAGAACTCATGAGATTTCAGACTTCTGATTGAGGGCACGGACTGGCGGAACTGTCGGCGTTGTCGGACGCGAACCTTCGACGGAAGAACCGCCGTTTCGGCGCTGGGGCTGAAGACGCTTAGCCCACGGCGAACTAGTGTCGGTTGGCTCCGCCATCCAGAAATGCCTCGTCGTCCAGGGACAGCGTCAGTCCGAGCATTGCGCCGAGATAGCTGTACTGGCGCAGGCCCATGACGAGACCGGTCGCGCTGTAGGTGAATCGCGACTTCTGTTCCAGGTACGGAGGAACGACACCGGAGAAGTGGCGGGCAGTGTTGGAGAAATGCACCTCCATGACCGGCTTCTTGGTGTCATCGAGAGCATGACGCGTGGCTTCGCCGTACGTTGTCAGTCCGGCGGGATTGATGATGTAACCATCGACGTCGGCCGCGGTTCGGTGGATGAACTCGAGGATGTCACCTTCGTGGTTCGAGGCGAACTGTTCGGTGGAGACTCCGAGCGACTCGGCATAGTCGCGAACCAGCTTCTGCAAGTCAGCCAATGACGAGATCGGCCCGTAAAGGTTCTTGTCGCGCTTACCCAGGTTCGGCATATTCGGACCGTCGATGACGGCGATGCGCCATTCACGGGGATTCGGTCCGCGGAAGGACAGACTCATTGTTGTTCTCGTTCGGCGACTCGTCTTCTTTAGTGCAGTTCAGGAGCGCCCGAGAGCGGGGATTGCCACGATGCCGGCAGCGGTACCGATTCGTGGCGGTGACCATCTTGCGCGTCTAGCCGGAGCCGGACCTGAGCGTCGCTGGCGGCATCGCGACCGATCCGGTGGATCGGCAGGTCGTGTGTTTCCGCCAGTTCCAGCACGTCTTCGGTGCGTAGTTCGGCGAGGGCTTTGTCGAGCCGGGCCCGAACTTCGTGTGCGGCGGCTTGTCGTTGCCGGTATGTCTCGAGCCGGGGATCGTCTGCCCAGTCGCGCCACTCGAGAGCGACGCAGAGCCGCTTCCACATCGCGTCCTCGAGCAAGGCGATCACGACGGCTCCGTCGGCCGTGGGAACGGTGCCGTACGTGGGTTCGGCGGCGAGCACTGCGGAGGGCTTGATCGTCGCCCACGCCTGGGCGGCGTCGAGCATGCACATGTCGAGATAGCCGCCGGAGCCCGCGTGCCAGGACGCTGTCATCGCCAAGGCCGCTGTCGTTCCGGTGGCCAGATCCACCCAGGGAACACCAATTCGGTCTTGCGCGGTCTCCGAACTGATAGCCCCCGCGATCGCCTGCAGGCTGATGTCGTGCGCGGGATGGGATGAGAGCGGACCCGACTGGCCGTAGGCCGAGATGGAGCAATAGATCAGCCCGGGGTTGATTTCCCGCAATGTCGCGTAGTCGACGCGGAGACGGTCGACGACTCCGGGGCGGAATCCCTCGATGACCGCGTGGGCACTGCGAGCCGCCGCGTGGACGACCTCGCGGCCGTGGGCCGTCTTGAGGTCGACGGTGATCGAGGACTTTCCGGCGTTGGCGTTCGCGAACATCTCCGGATCGAGGTGCCGTGCGGCGTCGCCGTGCGGCGGTTCGATTTTGATCACACTGGCGCCCAAGGACGCGAGAAGCAGCGTGGCATAGGGTCCGGGCAGCTGCTGGCTCAGGTCCAGGACGCGCATACCCTGCAACGGCCCGACGTTGTCCGCCCAGACGATCTCTGGCGCGGTCACAGGATGGCCAACGGAGTGACGGGGCTGCCGGTGGAGCCCTGCAGCGGGATGGGGGCGAACACGAACACGAAGACCTTTCGTCCCGAGGCGGCCAACTCGGCGAGAGCGAGGTTCTCGATGAGCGGAACGCCATGTCGGTGGAGTAGATGCAAGTGCACGGGAAAGGTGGTACCCGCAGGTGAGGGCTGGACCTCGACCGCGTAGTTGTCGGCGCCGACCAGGGCCACGTCGTGAGCGACGAGCCACTGGGCGCCGTCCAGGGACAGTCCCGGCTCGAGATCGAAGTACTCGTTGCCGTGGGATCGCTCCCACCAGCCCGTGCGTATCAGGACCGCATCCCCCGCGGATGGCTCGACGGCGGCCATCTCGTACCCGGCGATGAGGTGCTCCGCGTCGATCGGAGTCGAGGGGTCCAGTGGTGCCCCGTGTGCTTCGACCAGGTCGATGAGGACTCCCCGGGTCACGACCGGGCGGAGCTTCTCTGCACCGAGTCGTTTTGCGCCCGCGGTTGAACGCACATTCGCCGCCGAATGTGCGTTGTAGAGTTCCTCACCGCTCCATGCGTGTGACAGAGCATCGACGTGCGTACCGCTGTGTGTCGACAAGGTGACGGTGTCCTCGGCGAACCGGAACCCGTCCGGCGAACGAGCTCCCAACGCGTAGTCCCCGGCATTGCGGTCCATGTAGCGAGCGGACTTGTTGCGATGGGGCGGAACACCGGCCCCGGGGCCGGCCGGTTGTGCGAGGGAGAGGACCTGACCTGTTTCGGCGGCACGGAGTGCGGCCAGGGTGGTCGATGCGTCCACCAGATTGAGCGCCCCGATCTCGTCGTCGAGACCCCAGCGACCCCAGTTGCTCTCAGTGCCCATGCGCGGATCCGCTCGCCGCTGCCGCGTGTACGGCACGATCGACCGCCTCGCAGGCATGAGTGCGCAGGTCTTTTCGGACCATCTTTCCCGTCTGCGTGCGCGGTAGTTCAAGGACGACTTCCACTACCCAGGGGGCTTTGTAGCTGGCCATTCCGGAACGGCAGAATGTGCGGATCTCGTCGCCGTCGAGTGTGCTGCCAGGCTCGGCGACGACGAATGCGACAACGACCTCACCGCGGCTGGGGTGATCGGCTCCGACGACGGCTACTTCCGCAACCGCGGGATGGGTACTGATGAACGTCTCGACCTCTGCCGGCGAGACGTTGATCCCCGAGGTCTTGATCATGTCGGTGTGACGGCTGTGGAACTGCACGTATCCGGCGTCATCGATGGAGACCGTGTCACCGGTGCGGAACCACCCGTCGCTGGTGAATGCGGCGGCATTGGCCTCGTCGTTGTCGAGGTATCCCGGGGTGATGCGCCCGCGGACCTGCAGTTCCCCGGGAGTGTTCGGCCCGAGTGTCTCCCCGTTTTCCAGGTCGACCACGCGCAGCATGACACCGGGCAGTGGCGGACCCTGGGTGGTGAGTCGCACTTCTAATGAATCGGAATGTGAGGTGACACAGCAGTTCCCGTATGTCTCCGTGGAGCCGTAGATGTTGCAGATTTCAGGGATGTTCAGGTCCGAGACGATGCGTTGGATCTCGTCCGGGCGTCCGATCGTCAAGCCGGTGCGCAGGGAATCGATAGCGCTGATCTTCTCGGGCACCTGTGCGGCGAGGGCGTCGGCCATGCTCGGCAGCAGGTAGATCGCCGAGCACTGTTCGGCAGCGAGCACGTCGGCTGCGGAATCGGGCGTGAATGCTTCCTGCAGAACCAGACATGCCCCGTGGGTTATCGCAACACCAGCGACGTTGGCGACGCCGAAGCTCCAGAACAGAGGCGAGCCGAGCCAGATCCGGTCATCGGCACCGATGCCCATGCGCAACCCGATTGCATACGCGTTCTCGATGAGCGCGCGATGAGTCAGCGGTACGGCCTTCGGTTTCTGAGTCGATCCGGAGGTGTAGAGCACGAAGGCGGGATCGTCCGCCTGCGCAGCGCAGGCCGGCGTCGGCCACTCATCGGGGGTGGACAGAAGTTCATTGAACAACCAGGCGACCGCGGGCACCGGGGTTCCCGCGGAGCCGTCGCCGATGACGATCAGGTGACGCAGCTCAGGGAAGCGGAGGCTGTGGACCGCACCACCGACCGGGGCGTCCCACAGCTCGGGAAGGAGCTGGGCGAACTCAGCCAAGATATCGGCTTTGCGTGCGGAGCTCACCGTGACGACGACTTCGGCTTCGGACACAGCCAGCAAGTGCTCCAGGTCCCACGCGCGGACCCAGGTGTTGAACGCGTCGACGCGGGCACCGAGTCGCATCGCCCCGTAGACGGCGATCATCCACTCGGAAATGTTGGGACCGAGGACCGCCACCCGCGAGCCGCGCCCGACTCCGAGATCGGCCAATGATGCGGCGAAGGCACGGATCTTCTCGGCAAGCTCGCTGTACGACAGTCGCACGTCGCCGGCGACCAGGGCGGGAGCCTGGGGGGTGCGGTGCGCGATGTCCTCGATGAGTTCGGGCAGGGTCATCGCCGATGGGAGAGCTGAGTGGTCGGGCCAGGGGAGAGGGCCCACCACGTGGTTCGCTTCGAACGCTGTGTGCTCTGTCATGGGACCAGAACCGTCCGTCCGGTAGCGGTGCGGTCGTCGAGTGCGCTGTGTGCGTCGGCGGCCGATCCAAGCGGCAACGCCCGCGGTGGGCTCGGCACGAGTTTCTCCGATGCAATCATGTCGATCACCTCCTGAAGGTCGGCGCGTGTCGCATGCGCGGACCCAATGACTTGCAGTTCCTTGATGATGGTCAGCCCCGGGTCGAGTTCTAGGTCGGCGGGCACGGTATTGCCGACCAGGACGAGGCGGCCCTGCGGGGCCAGCGAGCGCAGACTTGTTCTGAACGTGGGGCCACCGGTGACTTCGATGACAGCGTCCGCCCCTCGTGGGCGGTCCATCGCCGCCGCGCTCGCACGGATGGCCCGCGCGTCGGGACGCACCAGTGTGTGTTCGGCGCCGGCGTCCGTGATCGCTGCGACCTTGGCCTCGTCGCTCGTCGTGGCGATGACGCGCAGTCCCAACGCGTGTGCCGTGCGGACGGCATTGAAGCCGACGCCGCCGCCGGCACCGGTGATGACCACGACATCCCCGGGCAGCACCTGCGCCTTGTGGAGCGCATGCAGACCAGTGCCGATGCCGCACGAGGCGATGGCCGCCACCTCGTCGGTGATCGTGTCGGGAACACCGACAGCGTTGAGCGGGTCGGCGGTCACATACTCGGAGTACCCGCCGGGGATGTCGTCACCGTAGAACCCTGGGCCGCGTCGACACTGCGAGGTGATACCGCGTTCGCAGTCGGGGCACTGCCCGCACGGGCGGCGTTGGACCAATGCCACCCGACGGCCAACCCATTCCTCGAGATCATCGGAGCCGGCGGCGACGACGGTTCCAGCGATCTCGTGTCCGAGTACGTCCCCCGGCGTGGCAGCGAGCTCGCCGCGCCGGGCCAGAGCGTCGTGGCCGCACACCCCGCAGGCGCCCACCCGGACCAGGAATTCGCCCGGTTGTGGCCGCGGTACCGGCATCTCATCCAGCTCGAAGGCTGATGTGGCGGGTCCGGGTCGGGCCAGTTTCACAACGCGCATCGTGAGGGGAATGTTCAAGCTTTGCATCGCGGTGGTACTTCTTTCGCTGATCTACTTCAGTGCATCACAGGGCATGTTGGGCTCGCCCGGCGTCACGGCGTGGGCGCCTTCTCATTGTGGCGGGCGGAGTTCACAGGGGAACGTCGATTATCTGAGGACACAAGATCCTTGGTTGCGTCCTGCTCGCTGAGGAGGTCGCGGCCAGCGGTCTCCGGGAGGAGCTTGTACAGGACGAATCCGCAGATGACGGCCACACCGGAGAGGAAGAATCCCGGTGCGTAGTCGAGTCCGGTCCACAGGACCAGCGAGGCCCCGATCAACGGTCCGAAGCCCGAGGGTGCACCGACCCCCAGATTGAATCCGACCGAACCGCTGGTGAGCCGGGTCGAGGCGGGGAACAGCTCGATCAGGATCAGCGATGTGTTGGCGTTGATCGGTGCCTGGATGACCGCATAGACCAGGAGAGCGAGGATCACGGCGACGGTGCCGCCGCTGCCGAGCGCGATGAACATCGGAATGCCTAGCAGTGCATGTCCGGCACACCCGAACAGGATGGTCCGCCGGCGACCGAACTTGTCCGAGAGCTTGCCGGCGAGCGGGCACAACGCGGCGTACACGATCAGGCCGATGCACGTCAGGAAAATCGCGTGGGTTCTCGGGAAGGCGGCGGTGACGGTCAGGTAGTTGACCATGTAGGAACCGAGGTAGAACAGGCCGACGCCGCAGATCCACGAGAAGCAGAAGGTGATGGCGATTGCCTTGGCCTGGTCACGGCGGAAAGCGTCTCGTACACGGGATTTCGGTCGGTCTTCCTCACTCTGGAGCTGCTGGAAGATGGGTGTGTCCTCGAGCCGACGCCGGATGAACAGCCCGATCAAGCTGAGCGGAGCGGCGAGAAGGAAGGGGATACGCCAGCCCCAACTGGCCAGCTGATCGTCCGTGAGAGCTGTCGCGAACCCGAGCGACAGCAGGCTTCCGAAGACCAGCCCTATGGCCGCACCGGTCGACGGCAGGCTGCCCCTGATACCACGATTGTTCGGGCGGGCTGTTTCGATGAGGAACGCCGAGCTGGCGCCCCACTCGCCACCGACGGACATGCCCTGCACGCAGCGCAGCAGCACGAGCAGAATGGGAGCCAAGATTCCGATCTTGTCGTACCCGGGGAGCAGTCCGATCATCGCGGTGGCCACGCCCATGATCAGAATGCTGATGCTCAGAGACGCCCTGCGGCCTGCGCGGTCCCCGATCAGGCCGAAGACCAAACCACCGAGCGGCCTGACAATGAATGCGACGCCGAAGACGGCGAGGGACTGCAGCAACGAGACCGTGGCGGTGTCGGACGGGAAGAACGTCGCGCCGATCGCGATGGCGAAGAAGCCATACAGCGCGAACTCGAAGTACTCGAGGAAGTTCCCGATGAGACACGCGATCGCAATGCGGACCTGTGTCCCCCTGCTATGAATGTCGTTGCTCATGAGTGCTCCTGACGGGAATGGGCGGCGCGAGACGTCCGGGACGATCCGGCTTCTGGGCGCCGGATTCGGGAATCACAGGTAGACCGGATCCCTCGGGTTATGGAAACGTCATTCAAGAACTCGAAGCGCCGCTCTGCGCGAACCGGACACTTTCCGGTTGCACGATCATCGCCGAGGCGACGAATGCCGCTCTGTAGCAAGATATGTGAGCTCACAGGAACTCCCAGCCGGGTCGTTCGGACACGCATGCCTCGTAGGCAACGGGGTCGATGGTCTGGTAAACCCCCAGGACGCTCGTGCCGTCGTCGCGTGTGACGCGGCAGAGGTGCTCGTCGAGTCCACGGACGCCGATCCGCGTCTCGGGGCGGGTCAGGTCCAGCGTCTCGCCCTCGGTCATGTCCGGCCCGTCGTACCCGCCTTGGTGGATGTCACCACCTGGAGTTCCGCCATACATGCCGCAACGAAGAAACGCTGTCTGCTGACCGATCTTCTCGTAGTGCAGCTGGGCCTTCTCGCCCGTGGCGAATTCGTAGTCGACGATCGCCTCGGCGAATACCTGGGTATCGGGCTCGAAGCGCAGGCGCCGCGTGGGCTTGAGGACCTTCGTGCACCCCTTGCGGGTGTCACCGAAGGGGTAGTAGAGGCGGTCTCCCCACAGGGTCCAGTCTGGGAAGGCGACGAAGGCATTGCCGTTGGTTCCGACATGAAGTCGACCACCCAGCGCCATCGAGGGCCCGCCCACCCCACGTCCGGTGCCCCAGTGCCGGTCGCGTGTGCCTGCCGACCCGGGGTCAAGCTCGAACCGTTCACCGTCGACCTCGACCCAGCCCGATACGTCACCGAAGCCCTCGAAGCCGCTGGTGACATCGTTGCGGCGGCCCGGCGGGATTCCGGCGGCCGAGTTCGACAGCGGTTCGCGGAAGACTTGGCGGGTGGTGTCGGTGAACGTGATGTCGTAGCTGATGCCCCACTCGTTGGGCTCCAAGATGTATCGCCACTCGCGGAGGCCGCGAATGATGACGGGAGCGATGGGGCCCACCTGGAGATCAGCTCGATCGGCGCCGACCTTGCGGAAACTGCGCACGGCCGTGTGCCGGCCCCGCACGTTGACGATCGCGTACGCCTCGGCGCGGTCCAGATTGGGGTAGAAGCTTCCGCCGGTGGCGACGACGATGTCGCCAGTCGCGTCGTGGGAAACCATCCAATAGCGTTCGTAGGCACGGGGGTCGCCGGTCCACATGACCCGTACCGGATCGGGTGTCTGGTGGATGAGATAGTCGTCCAGTGGGGTGAGCGGAAATTGCTCGGCAAAGTGTTTGTCGTCAGCGATCAGGCTGGAGTGGTCGCTCATGGGATCTCCTGTATTGGACGTCAGGTGGGGTCGACGACGAGTCGCGCACGTAGATAGGCGCCGATCGCCTCCCGCTCCGGACCTGCGGGCAGTTCATGAATCCGGCTAGTCAGGTGCGCGCGAAGCGCCTCGTTGCTGGCAGCGGCTGCAGCAACATCGTTCGAATCGTGAGGATCAGGCTCGGCGATGCCGAGCAGTTCCGCTAAGCGACGGTTATCGGTCTGCAGGAAGGGCAGGGCGCGAGCCCACGAGGCCTCGACCCTTTCGATGAGCCTGCGTGCATTGCGTGCGAGCTCGGCAACGCCTGGCGACGTCTCCGGGTCCCCTTCGGCGAGACGAAGCAGGCGAGCGGCACCGTTGAGTTGTTCATCGATCGTCGGTCTCACCGGAAGTCCTCCATGACGGTGTCGAGCAATGTGGAGAGCACGCGAGTGGTGGGCTGGTAAGGCTCCTCGGCTCGTTCCTCCAAAAAGGCCCGAAGGCCACTGACCTGCATCACTGCAGTTTTGAAAGCCGAGAACGCGACCCACCACCGCAGTGCTGAGCGGTCCACCTGACTTCCGGTTGCACGTTCGTAATGCTCGATCAGATCTGGTGCTTCCCAACTGCCTTCGATCGTGTGCTCGGTCGCGCGGAGGGGCTGGGTGACCCAGCCGAGGTCTTCGAGCGGGTCGCCGAGATGGGCAAGTTCCCAATCGAGGAGCGCGGTCACCTCCGAGCCGTCGAGCAAGATGTTGCCGGGCTTGTAGTCCGCGTGGACGAGAACAGTTCCGGTCGAGCGCGGCGCATGCTCGCCGAGCACGACGATCGCGTACTCGAGTTCCGGATGTGGTTCGAGTTGATCCTCACGCAACACCGCGGCCCAACGATCGAGCTCGGCCTTCGCGGCCTCCGGGCCCGGGTCGGTGAGGGTCGTACCCAGACCGAGTTCTCGCCAGTTGACACCGTGTACTGCTGCCAGCAGTTCACAGAACTTTCGGCCTAGGTCTATCCGTTGATCCAGGGCACGAGTCTCGTCGCGCAGCACTCGGTAGTAGCACGTGCCAGGCAGGCGACGCATGATCAACGACGGGCGCCCCAACATGTGGCCATCGTCATCGAGCCAACGCGCGACAGGGGTTGGCAGGCCGCTGTTTTCGAGAGCGCGTAGCACCTCGAACTCCACCGCGCGCTCGGTGTCGATGAGTCCGCCTTCGGGGTCGGTCCGCAGGATCAGCGGCTCGTAATGCTCACCTCCGGAGGAATCGACGGTGATGAGGTCGAATAGCCAGTTGTCCCGGGAACGACCGCTGCCGGCCCGGCGAAGATCGGTGATGTGTCCGTCGCGGACGTCGACGTGGTCGGCGAGGAACGCGCCGAGTCGTTCCGCGACGGACGCCGACGTGGCTATGCCGTCGTCAACGGCCACTGTTGGTGTTGTGCTCATTGAGCTTGCCCTTTCTGAAGTGCGTCGCGGTGATGAGGAGCGGCGATCGCGATCAGGGCCTCCGCCCTTTCACGCAGGCTGCGGCCGCGGAGATCGGCAACGCCGTACTCGGTCACGATGAAATCGACCCCGGATCGGGGAGTGGTCACTGTAGCTGTATCCAGGCGAGTCACGATGCGCGAGAATCGGCCCGCCGTTGCTGGCAACGCGATCATCGACCGGCCGCCGGTGGATCGCTGCGCGGCACGAAGGTACTCGGCCTGTCCTCCGATTCCGCCGATGTAGCCCGTCGCGATCTCCTCGGCATTGACCTGGCCGCTCAGATCAACCTGTAGGGCAGAGTTGATAGCGACGAAGTGATCGACCTCGCCACGTGCTGCCGGACCCGACACCGTGTTCACCGGGCAGATCTGCACGTCGGAGGCCGACACATAGTCATAGAGAGCGGGGGATCCTGCGGCTTCGCTGATCACCACAGCGTCCGGGCCGGGCCGCAAGCACCCGGCAGAAGCGAGGTCCAGCAGCCAGTCCCCGGCCAGCGTGGAGCGCACTGCCAGGCCTCGATGCTCGCGGAGAGCGACACCGACCGCGGAGGCCATCGCGCCGATACCCAGCTGTACGGTCGCGCCATCTGGAATGAGGTCGGCAACGTGCGCTGCGACCTGACGATGGACGTTGTTGATCTCCGGCGTGTCCACGACCGGCAGAGGCCGTGAGGTGTGGACGACAGCGTCGAACGTCGAGGCCGGCACGCGGGGTGCCGAGGTGACGGGCACCTGGTCATTCACTTCCGCAATCACCACACGCGCGCGATTGAGCAGATCGAAGGTGTGATCCACAGCCATTCCGAGTCCATGGGATCCGCTCGCGTCAGCCGGCGTCACTTGTATCAGCACAACGATGTCTTGGCCGCGCTGCGGTAATACCCGGGGCAGATCGTCGAAGTGTGCGGGGATCACCTCGACGTTGCCGCGGTGAACAGCTCCGCTCAGCGGCCCGAATCCTCCGAATGACACGATTGGTAGTTGAGATGGCTTGGTCAAGACTTCGCTGTGCGACAGTCCGACGAAGAGTTCGACCTCGGCAGGGCTCGTGGACAGCAGGCACTCCAGCAGGGCGCTGGGTTCGCCCACTCCCTGCGCGGCGACAACTAGGTCTCCAGGCCGGAGCAGTCCGGTCCAGTGGCCCTCGCCATGGATGCCCGGGTCATCGATACGGACCACTGACACGTTGTCGAGCCTCCTTAACTAGTTGAACCGAGTGAAGGCCCTTTGGGACGTTCCGAGAATCCGAATAGCGCTTCGTGATTCTGAATGCAATCTATGTCGACGATCGGCAATGGTCAAGGGTCGAGTGCTACAAGTACTGGAATCTATGTTCGTAATTCGGAAACGGCGACTAAAATGCGAAGTAACCGGTTCCGGCATTAGTCAGGTGGAATGAGCAGTAGCGACCGATACTCGCGAACCTTCGATGTGCTGGAGTTGCTCGCGGGCCGACCCGACGGAATGACCGTCACGGAGATCAGCAAGCGGCTCGAACTGCCCATCAGTAGTAGTTACAACCTGCTGCAACGCGTGGTCACGACGGAGGTCGCCAGCGTCACCGATGACCTCCGGTATTCACGCGGCCCCGTTCCGTGCGCTCGAGATCCGGATTGTCGACGGCCTCGAGGTGCGGGCGGTAGCTCGACGTCGGCTCCTCGAGCTGACTCGTGAGACCGGTGACGACGTTTACCTCGCCGTCCCGTTCAGTCGCCACGTCGCCTACGTCGACCGATTCCCCCCCAGTCACTCTTCCTCCATGCCACCTCGGTCGGAAAGCTCTCCGCCACCTACGACGAGCAGCTGCGTCGCCGCCTGTTCAGCCAGGCACGGCCCCACCTGACCGAGCGCACTCTCACCGAACCCGAAGAGCTTGAAGCCGAGCTCGAACAGATTCGCCAACAGGGCTACGCCACGAGCCGCGAAGAGGCCAATCCGGCGTGGTCGGAATTGCGGTTCCACTTCGCACCGACAGCGTCATCGCCGCGATACACATCTCCGCCCACAGCGCACAGATGACCACAGAAGAAGAGACGCGACTACTGACCCGCAGCCCAAGTCGCGGCCGAGCAGATCGAGCGGAACCTGGGCCGAACCTCAAGCATCGACATCAACGCCACGACAGAAGAACCTTGAGCTGTGAGCTAGTGGCTCGTCTGGCAACCTTGGCCGGACAATGCGGGTATTCGGTCCACGTCCGGATCGGTGAGTCCGGCGCGAAGTTGGTCTTTGGTTCGGCGTGGGCGTTGCGCCATCGCATGTAGGCGGCGATGGTGGCGTTCTGCTCGGCGTGACTGCGGTGATCGGTCCCGTCCAACGCGAAGTACCGCAGCGCGGCGAACTCGGACTCGATCCAGTTCAGCCACGACCCGTAGGTCGGAAGGAATACCAACTCGACATCGTTGGCGGCGGCTTACGCCTTCACTGTCGGGTGCCGGTGCGGGGAGAAGTTGTCGAGGACGACGTATAACCTTTTCCCCGGGCCACCGGACTCGCAGCACGTTGAGCAGGCCCCGGAACTCGCGGCAACGCTTACGTGACCGGATTCGGTAATACATTCTGCCGCTGGCCAAATCAAGCGCCGCGAGCATGTGCATCACACCGTCGTAGCGGTGGTACGTGGCCCGATGCCGGTGCGGATGGGTGACCGGCCGCCGCCAGCACTTGCCCTTCGAGGCTGCAGGTTCAGCGGGCCGAACTCGTCGACACAGACCACCCGGCCCGTCGGCCGGTGGCCGGTCGTATAGGTCCAAGATCGCCTGCATTCTCGTCAACAAGTCCGGGTCGGTCGACACCTCCGCTGTGAAATATTGCGCCGTCGAGTCCGCCGGGACCGCGTGCCGCTGCGGCCGCCCGCAGCGCATCGCTGACCAGCCCGGTGCGCATGTGATCGGCGATCGACTAGCCCGCAAACCGCTTCGAACACAGGTCCAATATCGTTGCCAGATAGAGGAACTGATTGTCCCCGACGGGGACGTAGGTGGGGGTACCTCCCTGCACGAAGTGCTTGGGGGAATGTCCCCGACGTACTTGGTGTTCGGCGTGCTCGCGGTGAAGTCCCGCCGGATCAGATCCGGCACCGCGGCCGCGTCCGGGTCCGGGACGGTGGTGCGGACCGTCTTGCGCAGGTGCACGCCGACGATCCCGTGCTCGCGCATCACCCGTTCGACCCTTGTGGTTCACCTCGATCCCGGCGCCCCGCAGCTCGGCGGTCACCCGCGGCGCCCCGTAGGTGCCGTCGGAGTCGGCATGAATCACACGGATCCGCTCGGCCAGCTCCTCGTCGGCGCGGGCGCGTTCGGCGCGGGCCGGTGCGGCGGACCGCCACCGGTAGAAACCCGAGCGGGAGACTTCGAGGATCTGGCACAGCCACTTCACCGGAACGGTGTCACGGTGGTCGTCGACGAAATGGAAGCGGCTCACCAATTCGTCTCGCCCGCGAAATACTTCGCGGCCCTGCGCAGGATCTCCCGCTCGGTCTCGAGCTTCCGTATCCGGGCCTTGAGCAGCTTGTTTTCTTCCTCCAACACGAACTCGGACGATACCTCGCCCACCGGCGACGCCCCGTGGGACGGGCCGGCGGCCGCACCCGTGCGTTTGCGTTCGGCACGCACCCCGTTGCGTAGGGTTACGCGGCTGACTCCCAGGTCGTTGCCGATGCCCTCGAATGTGTTGCTCGGATCTGACAAGTACAACGCGACGCATCGGCCTTGAACTCCGCAGTACGCCTTCATCATCAGTGAAATCTCTTCCTCTGGGCCCTCACGGCCCAGTGTTCACGATGTCCACACTCAAGGGGGAACCCCCATGTGCGGTTGCGGCGGTCAAGACCGACCAGGAAGGTGTCGGGAGTGTGCGGGCGTTGCCTTTCACCACCAACCATCACAGTTGCCCGCCGTGAGCGTATGTGCGGTGGGCGCAGGTCGTCGCCGCGTTCGACGCGGCCGGGAGGCCGGGGGTGATCCGGTTGCTGCGCACCGCACCGGCGTTCGAGGGGCATGTGTGCCGGGCCGGGTTACCGCGGATGAAGGCACGGGCGCCGTTGTTCCGGGCGATCGCCAAGAACGGCAACCTTTCGATCGCGGCGTTGTCGGGGGCGTCGGTGCCGGTCCGAACAGCACCAAGACGAATCAGGGCACCCCTGCTGAGATGGGTTCACCATGCTCCGAATACCGCACCTTCGAATATCGACAGTCCGCCAGTAGTACGCCGACCCCGACACCGCAGCGGCAGGGCTGGGTAACAGCCCCCGCGGCTGGTCGTACCCCGCCGATACCGGCACGATTGGACGAACCCCGCCGATACCGGCACGATTGGACGCTGTTCGCCGACTGTTGCGAAGCCTGCGATCACCGGGCGTTGCCGACGCACCCGAGCGTGCTGGTCGAGTTCCTCGCCGACCATCCGACAGCCGAAGGCACCCAGCGGCGCCGGGTGACCGCCATCAACGCCGTCCACACCGGTGCGGGGTTGCCGGAACCTGGCCGCGCCGAGACGATCCGGCAACTGCTCAGCACCGCCCGAGCCGACCGGCTGGCTCGGGTGGGGGAGCGGGTGGCGGACGTCGTGCCCCGGATCCCGGTGACGGGGTGGCCGGGTGGCGTGTTCGGACGCCGCGACGCCCTGATCCTCACCCTCGCCGCTGCGGGCGTGAGCTTCGAACAGATCGCCCGATTACGCCGCACCGACATCATCACCGAAGACGATGCGCTAATGGTCCGGGTAGCGGAGACCTGGCTCCGAATCCCCACAGAGGAAGTGAATTCGGTTGATGTGCATTCGAACTGGATAGAAGTGCTGGGGTTCCTGGACCGGTATCCGAGCACCCGGCTACTGGCCGCCCGCCTCGATGCGAATGCAGATCTGACCGCGTTCACCGACCATGCTCGCTGTGACGATCGGCCGCTACTGACGATCGACCGCTGGGGGCACACACCCTTCGCCCCGACCCCGCTGACCGGGCACGCCGTTGCGGCAATTGTGCGTGCGCACTTGACCGGGCAGCCGCCAGTGCACAGAGGACCCCCGTCGCGGCGACCCCCATCGTCAGCTGAGGCGCAGAAAACCTTGTACGTCGCCGAAATTGAGTTGGAACAGGAGTATTACGACCGGGGCGTTGCGCCCCGCCGGGACGCCCACACTCACCTTGGGGACGTGACTGACCTTCTCGACAGTGTCGAAGACGAAGCGGATCGACTCCTCGCCGACCTGCTCGTGATCCTCGGCAACATCGACGAGGAATGATTGCTGGCTGTGTGCACGCACCATCCTGCATGTGGCTGCCCAGTAGATACGATCCAGTGAGAAGCCGTGATTGGCTACTAAACAGGCTGCGGGCATCTGATCCTGTACAGTCACGATCTGTTCTGATCGATGCCGTCCACAGCAATGGTGTTGGCGAGACGATGGCAACTCCTCAAGGTTCACTCAGACGGCAACGACCCATAACTCCATGCGGATCAGCACCGACACGCGATCGGACTTACTCACTGAGCTGCGTTCTAGCGAAGGTCGGGAAGGGGGCCACCGGCCTATTGTTGGCGTGTCCCCACCGCGCAGGAGAAGCGTGGCGGGGCACTCCGAAACCACACACGAGGGAGTGAGCGGATGCCTCAGCCGCAAGACGGCGGTTCCGAACCGCGGCGTCTCGGACCATTTCGTCGTCGGGTTGCGACAGATGCGCCGGAAATTGCCACGCCGACGAGCCTGACTCGCTATGTCGTGGATGGGCGCATGATTCGGGCTCCACGTGATGCGGCGGTTGCCGACACGCTGCGGTTCGCGCAGAAGGTACCGGGCCGGTTGGCGCTCTGTCTCTATCCGACGCCGTCGGCGGAGGACATTGAGGAACTGGCCGAAGCATGGCAGTTGCATCCGCTTCTCGTCGAGGATCTTCAGCACGCGGGCCAACGCCCGAAGCTGGAACGGTACGGGAATGTGCTGTTTCTGGTGGTGCGCTCGGCGCGCTACCTCGACGACGTCGAGGATGTCGAGTTCGCGGAGTTCCACGTTCTGGTTCGCGCGAACGCGGTCGCAGTGTTGTGTCAGGACGGGCGCTGGATCGACGGTGCAGACGAATCGAGCTTGGCCGAGACTATCGAGGAAGACAGTGACCGCACTCTGCGGGACGACGAAAACCTCTTCGCCCTCGGCCCGGAGGCTGTTGTCTACCGCCTGCTCGATCCCGTGGTCGACGGGTACCGGCCGGTCCTGAACGGACTTGCCATCGACAAGGAACAAATCGAGAAACAGGTGTTCAGCGGCGACCCCGCGGTCACTGAGCGGATCTACCGCCTCAGTCAGGAGGTCATCGACCTGAGTCAGGCGACCTCACCGTTGGTCGATGTACTCGGAGCCCTCAGGAGGGGGCACGTTCGATACGAGATTCCCGAACCTTTGCAGTCTTATCTGCAGGACGTCGCCGATCACCTGACCACAGTGGACACGCAGGTGTCCGGGCTGCGTGATGCACTGACCCAGATCCTGACGGTGAACGCGACGCTTGTGGCACAGCGGCAAAACGAGGACATGAAGAAGATTTCCGGGTGGGCGGCGATCCTGTTCGCGCCCACCCTGGTCGCGGCGATCTATGGGATGAACTTCGACGACATGCCGGAACTGCACTGGGGGTTCGGCTACCCGGCTGCTGTCGTCGCGATGGTCGCCTTCGCCGCGGTGCTGTATTGGACGTTCAAACACAAGAAATGGATGTGAATACGATGGGGGTCTGCGATCATCCCCCGGGTAGCCGACGGAAGTAGCAACTGCTGTCCCCGGATCACGAACCCATGCATGATCGCCGAAGCGTTGTACTTGCGTTCCAGTTAGAGTAGGTCCGGAATTTACATCAGCGTCGGGCTACGTGTGTGCCGAAATGCCTTCCGGCGGCCATCCGGGTAAGTACTTTTCCGGGGTCACGCGGATCGTGTTCAGGAATTCAGCCACCATGCGGTAGAGCCCGATCAGCATGACAACTCGACCAGCTGCGGCGAGCTCAGTAGCTGCGCGGGTCATCGAAAGCTCCCCGTTCGAAAGCTCCCCGATAGACGTCGCACCGTTCGACGTCGCACCCTTCGACGTCGCACCGTCGCCGGCACGACCAGGCGTGGAACGGTCCAGCCTGTCATTTTGAGTATTTGTGGCAATGAGGTACAGCCTCCCCGTCTCCGGGCCGCTCGCGGTCGGCGGGGAGGCAGCGTTATGAAGCCGACGGTCACGGTGCGGTGCATCAGTTGTCGCCGGGCAGTGCGTGAGGTCGTGCTTGTTTTGCGCCAGCGGGGCCGGGCGCAGCACAGATGCCCCGCGATCGCGGGGCGTCTTGTGATTGGTCCTTCCGGCGGTCCGACAATTCCGCCTGCCTGTTCACCGGTCCGGGGAAGAGATGGGAGACATGGGCGGCATTGCCGAGCACAGACCTCGTGCAATGCCGACCATGCGGTGTCGGCCCCGGATCCACCCGTGCCGACACAGGCTGGGGCCCAGATATTCGGGCCACCTGGTGATTACGTCATCGTTGTAAGCAGCAGCTGCGCTGCCGGCGCACCGATTTCGTCGAGATTTGCGCGGTGTGCTGGCCGCGGGTCACTGCGTGCTTGGTACGGACGAGATGAGCCGGCGGGGTGTCTTTTCGGAACGCGAGGCCGGGAGCCGGACGGTCCGACGGCGGAATGGTCGGCGCGGGACGGAAGCCCGCACCGACCTGGGGCTGCCACACGGGTCGAACCGCACATACATTCTGGTGGGTGGTCACAGTCGCCGTGCCGCGTGTGTGTCTGTGTCCAAGGCGTCGCGAGTGTCCGGGCGAGCCCCATTACCGACATGGTGGTGGTTATCGAGGGCCCATGCGCAGGGCGCCGTCCAGACGAATGGTCTCACCGTTGAGGTAGTCGTGTTCGACGATCATCTGGACGAGTTGCGCGTATTCGGCGGGCTGTCCGAGGCGGGAGGGGAACGGGACACCGGCCTCGAGTCCCTTGCGGTACTCGTCGGTGACGCCGGCGAGCATGGGGGTGTCGATGATGCCGGGGGCGATGGTGTTGACGCGGATGCCGAACTGCGCGAGGTCGCGGGCAGCGGGGACGGTCATGCCGTGCACGCCGCCCTTGGATGCGGAGTACGCGATCTGGCCGATCTGGCCTTCGAAGGCGGCGACGGAGGCGGTGTTGACGACGACGCCACGCTGCCCGGATTCGTCGACGGTGTCGGTCTTGGCGATGGCGTCGGCGGCGAGGCGCATGACGTTGAAGGTGCCGAGCAGGTTGACGGTGATGACGGTGCGGAACAGTTCGAGGTCGTGGGGGCCCTTCTTGGACAGGATGCGGCCGGCCCAGCCGACGCCGGCGCAGTTGACGACGATGCGGAGCGGCAGACCGGACTCGACGATCTTGTCGATCGCGGCCTGGACCTCGTCGCCGCTGGTGACGTCGGTGGCGAGGAGGGTGACGCCGTCGGGGACGTTGTCGCCGGCGCGTTCGATGGACTGCTGCAGGTCCAGTCCGAACACGGTGGCTCCGGCGTCGGCGAGACGCTTGGCGGTGGCGGCACCGAGGCCCGAGGCCGCTCCGGTGACCAGTGCAGCGGATTGTGTGATCTTCACCTGTTCAATCTGGACCGTGGTGTAGGGCCAGGTAGCTTCGATGGCTCGGGCAGGCCGGCGAGCCCGTCGCAGCAGGTGATGAGCACGTCCTTGATGCCGCGATTTGCGAGTTCGGCGCATACCCCGGCCCAGAACGTGGCAAAAGCGCACATGTTCGTGCGAACGTGTGCGAGGTGGCGCCTGAACTGTCACGGGTTCGGCAGCCGGGCGGTATCGACGCGGTCGGAGAGGTAGGCGATGACGGCCTCGTTGGTCATGCCGTAAGCGGCGGCGACGAGTTTCGCATCGACCGTGCCGACGAGGTCGACCAGCCGGGTGGAGCGCAGGATTCTGGGTTGAATACCGACCGCGCGCAGGGTGTGCTTGATGTAGGAGTCGGAGGCGGCCGTGCGGGTGGCCTTGGTATGCCTGGTGATCAGCGCATGGGAGTTTCTGCTGCCAAGGTTCCGACGGTGCAGGCAACGGTGCAGCGCGGTCCAGGTCCACGGGTTCAACGGAGTGGGCTGCGGCCGACGTCCCAGCCTGATGCGGTGCTGGAGATGGTCGATTTCGTCGTCGGTGAGGTGCTGCAGGTCTTGGGTGGTGGCGCCGTGCAGCAGGGCGGCCAGCCCGACGAACCCCTCGTGCGGGTGTACGTGGGCGTCGGTGCTCCATCGCCGGAATAATTTCGCTCTGGTGCTCGACGGAAAGCGTCGGTCCGCGGAATGCCATGGTCTGCGGCGCTTGCACCCCTGCGGTGGGGTCGATGAGCAGCAACCGTCGGCGCAGCGCGTAGCGGCAGAACTGCCGCAGGCCGGTCAGATAGAAGGAGCGCCGGCGGGGATGCGCGTGCAGGAACGCTTCGATGTCGCCGACATCGACGACGGCCCAGTCGGTTTGCCGCGGCGGGTGGTCAGAAACTCGGTGAAGTCGCGCAGAGCGGTCAAGCGCGCTTCGAGTGTGGCGTGCCCGCGGGGGTGGGTGCCGGTGCGGCGGGCGCGGTCGCGGCCGGCGACCAGGTGCTCGGCGAACCCGATTACCGCCGGTTGCAGTGGTGCGGGCACCGCGTTGATGCGGGACTGCCGTCGACTGGCCGCGCGGCGTTCCTCCCGGTCCGGCGGCAGTGCCAATTTGCTCGCGGAGGAAGTCCTCGAGGGCCCGCGCGAGGGGCAGGTCGGCGGCGACAGCGTCCAGTAGTGCCTGCGGATGCACCGGGGCATCGTCGGTCAGGTGCTTGCCGAGTCGGGTGAGCATGGCGCACGCGCGGCTGGGGTGATGGCGGCCGACCAGGTAGGCGGCGAAGGTGCCCAGCCAGCATGGCGGATCTTCCAGTGCATCAGTTAGATTGGCCGCGCGGACGGTGATCCTGTACGGCGAGCGTGCCCAACAGCATCGGCATCGCCCAGCACCGTAGAGCCGGGTGACCTGGCCGCAGTCGACGCAGGCCGCGTCTGGATTCGGTGGCCGGCCCGGATGTGAACACGGGCCGCACCAGGCGGCGTTTGGAGCAACGCGAGCAGTCGGCTCGATCGGCGTCTCGCCGCTGACGCCGGGGACATTCCTTGCACAGGTCACGGTCGACGAACAGCACCGGGGCCTGGCACTGCCGGCAGGTGCACGAGCAGCGCACGCAACGACCGGTGCGCGGCTGCAGCACCCGGTCGGCACCGCAGCCCGGGCAGCGATGTTTGATTGGAGCATGCGAGGCCGCCCAGTGGCAGCGTGCACACAGGTCACGGTCGGGTTTGTCGACCGCGCGGCCGCAGCGGCGGCAGTCCCGGATCCGGCGGGTCATGCTCAGATCGGCGGCATCGACCGGCCCCGCCGCGACGCGTGCGTGTCGTTCGCCGCGACCCTGGTCGGGCTCGACGAGATCGGTTGTGCGACTGGGGTGGTATCGATGTCGAACAGGTCGTTCGGTGTGCAGTCCAGGGCGGTGCACAGCGCGATCAGGGTGGTCAGCTTGATCTGGCTGGGTTGTTTGGTGAACAACGCCGACACCGACGCCGAGGACAGTTCCAATCCGGCCTTCTCGGCGAGCAGCCGTTGCAGCTGGGTGCCGGTCCAGGCCTCGCGTTGGGCGGCGGCCATCCGGAGTTTCCACCTGATCTGCATGCTTACTCCTGTCCGGTCAACTCGGTCCACGCCGCCGAGATCGCGCGTTGGTAGGCGTCTTCGATGAACGTTTCCGACGGGCGCACGTACCGCATGGTCGACGCGACCAGCGGAACGTTCGGTACTCGACCGGAATTTCAACGACCGAGCCAGGTATGTGCGGTCCGTTCAGTTACGAAGTGTTGGAGCTGAACCGGACCTGGTGGGTGACCACGGCGTCCGGGGCCGTCTACGACATCGTCACCGGCGCCTCGGCCGGTGGCGGCTACATGGCTGGCGGTGGTTACGGCGGCCACCACGGTAAGTCGTTGGGCCGAGAGCGCATCGAGAGCGAGGTCTATCCGATCGACGGATCCGTGACCCAACGCACGCTCGATTCCTCACTCACCGACCGGTTGTGCGCGTTCGTTTGGGATGGGCGGCCGGGCTCGGCCATTTTCGTTCGCGTTGAGTGGGTCCTCCTCGTACGCCTACTCCCGGACACTCCGCCGAGCGGAGTCGCGTCAGCGTCGTAGGCGGCCGAGTAGATCGACGGTGCCGCGCGACGGTTCCGCCGCAAGTTCGGCCAACCGGTCGCGGCAGGCGCGAAACAACTCGAGCACTCGGTCGTCGTGGCCGAGGTCGCCGGCGATTCGCATCGCCAGGCGCCACGAGCTCTCGCGGTACGGCGAATTGTTGAGCACGGCGCGGACCCGATCGTCTGCGCCGAGTAGGTCGCCTGCCTCGTAGGCCGCCTCGGCCGCCTCGGCGCGAAGGGACTCGCGCTCGAGGTCGAGTTCGCGGCGGATTTCGGCGGCCCAATCGGCAGTGCTACCGGGAAGGTAGTCTGTACCCGACATCGAGATGGCGCGATCCAGCGCGATGAGTCGGTTCGGTCCCCGCGTCAGCAGCGACTCGGCGGCCACGTCGGTGAACTCCACATAGTCACTGAACACGGCGGGCATCGCACATCTGAGCCTCCCGTCCACCACCTCGACACAGTTCGGGCCGAGCACGTTCCGCAGGCCGCCGAGTGCTCGGCGAAGGTACGCCTGGGCGCGGTCGTCGGTGCTCCCGTCGAACAGGTGGTACAGGACCGCCGAGCGTGGCACCCCGTCGCGGTGCCGGGGCAGCGTGAGGAAAGCCAGTAGTTCGGTACTTCGGGAGAGTTTGGGATCGACCTCCCGGCCGTCCAGCTCGATGCACTTCTTGTCGAGGTCGCGGATCCTCACCACGGGTAGGCCCAGGTCTGTTCGCGGTTGCGAGCGCCGGCGTCGAGAAAGCAGGCCACGGCCGAGCCGTCGCCACCCGGCGGGGGCACAGGATTCTGTATCGAGACGACGGGACAGGACGAGGGGGAACTCACTTAGCGCCTGCAACAGGAGGTGGTCGGATCCCTGAATCTCAGCCGCGGCGAGGGCGGCATCGGCTGCCCGGTCGACCAGCGACTCGTCACCGGCGTGCCACGCCGCCTCGGCCAGATAGACACCGGCGAACGGGACGTACAGTTGGCGGTCCCAGCGGAGCATGTAGTCGAGTGAGTGTGTCAGATTTGTCTGTGCGGAATCGAAACGATGACTCAGAAGGTCGGCGAGCCCCATCCAGAGAGGGAGCTGCTCGACGACACGACGGTGCTGATTCGAGGTCGGGTCGCGGTCGAGTGCCGCCAGAATTCGGCGAGCGGTGCCCACGTCGTTCCGGTAGCGCAGCGCAACCGACGCGGAGAGCAGCAGATGGAGCTGGTGGCAGTAGCGACTCGAACGCCGAGCCACTTCGCCCGACTCGCTCAGTAACACCATCGCTTCCTCGTTCCGTCCTAGGTCGAGAAGCAGTTCCACCCTCATCCGATTGAGGGCAGGAGACAGCTCCGGCTCACTCCAGTCCGCGAGCAGCTCTTCGGCCTCGTGGAGTCGACCGGATGCGCGTAGCGCGCCGACCCGGCTGGATCGGGATGCGTTCCACGGTGCCGGGGCGGAATCGGTCAGCAGCGTGAGGCGTCCGTGCACGAGGTCGAAACGATGGAGCATCCCGTCGACCGCCTCTCCACAATCCGGCGAGCGGTCGCGGTAGTGGAGCTCCGACCCCACCGCATCGAGCCCGATTCCGGAGATCCATGCGTCAGTAATGGCGCTTGGTCGGGCCAACGCCAGTACGTCCATCGCATTGGCTTGCCGACCGACGTGGCTGAAGCATGCCGCCATCACCCCTACGAGACTCGGCTCGAGACCTCCGCGATCCACTTCGGTCCGATTCAGCTCGAGCAGGCGATCGGATATCTCCGCCCCTCGGGACCACGCCTCGCGGTCGACTGCGATCAACAGCTCACCGCGGATCATCGGTACCGACTGCTCCACGAAGCGGGCATCGATTCTTCCGAGCCAGCTCGCCAACAGCGCCACGTCACCGCGAGCGAGGGCACCCGGAACCGCGGCCTCGACGGCGCGCCGGGCGAGCGGGAGATCTCGCGCGGCGAAGGCCGGCTCAACGGCGTCGGCGGGGCGCCCCGAATCGAGTAGCAGCAGGGCATGCCGCCTGTGTACGTCCTCCGCGAGTACCGGGTGGTTGTCGAGGCGCCGCCGTAGGTATTGCCGGAAGCGTGGATGGCAGAGGAGTTCGCTGCCGTCCGCGGACGTCCACAGGGGTAGGAACCGCCCTCGGAAGGAGGCCATGGTCTCCTGCGCCGAGGGTAGGCCGAGACTGATCGCGGCGTCCGCGGTCACATGCTCGAGCACCGATGTGGCCGTGAGAAACCACTGTTGCGTCGCGGTCAGGTCGGCCATGATCTCCGCGGACAGGTATCCGCTCAGTGGGTCGGCTTCGCCGCCATGTCCGTGAGCGTGCTCAGGTGAGCGCCACGCCTCGAAGAGCACCCCGGTGATCCATCCGCCGGTGGCGCGCACGGCATCCGCAGGGTCGATGTGCTCGACATGGTGGAACTGTTGCAGAATCGTTGTGGCCTCGTCGATGTCGAGTGAGAGGTCGTTCTCCTCCAGTCGGCCGATGCCGCCTACTCCGAGGCTGCTTCCGACGCGCAGAGTGATGTTGCGGCGTGATATCAGGATGATGCGGGCGGAGCCGGGCAGAGCGCGCAGGAAGGCGCCCAGCGTTGTCAGCGCACCCGGCGCGTCGGCGACGACCTCGAGCTCGTCGAGCACGATCGTGACGCTCAGGTCGGCGAGCGCCTCCGCGAGCAGTGCCGCGGCTTCGACGTGCGGCACGCCTCTCCGGAGTGCCTCCGACGCGGACCGTCCGAGCCGGTCGTCGACCACGGCCACTGCGGCCTCCAGATGAGTCAACAACCGTCCGGCAGCCATGTCCGACTCGTCCAACGTCAACCACGCCACGGTATCGAGATCGGTTCGAGTGACCATGTCCACCACCGCAGTGGTCTTTCCGGATCCCGCAGTGCCCACCACCCAGACCACCGGATGGCGCGCGCACAGCGCGGCCAGGCGGTTCCGGACGCGGTCTCTGGGTACGACCCACTCGTTCAGGCGGGGCACGAGGAACTTCGGCCTCATCCAGTTGTTGCCTCCGTAGCGCTGACGACCGATTTCGCGTGGATTTCGCCCACGAGGTTAGTTTCACGGCGCACTGGCGGCAATGCTTTCCCCCCGACGCGGTGGAGGTTTGTACAGCAGATGCGGACGTCCCGTCGCCATCATGGGACGTCGCGTTGGCGACCCGTCCACACGGCCTGCCGGCGCGATGTCGGACACCCGGGAAGGCCGTCCGAACGGCACGAAACGCCCTCGAATGGAGAAAGTCACACAGCGGCCGGCGAAACGCTCTGGTCGGCCAACGGCCACCGATCCTAAAGTGCGTGACACAAGTCACTCGGCTTGCCGGGTGGGTAATGCATTACGCCGCAGCATTGCCTGCGCACATTCAACTTATGAAGGGACCTGTTTCATGCATTGGAACAAGCCTGCTGGAATGAGCCGTCCTCGGCGGCGTGCCCTGGGCGCAATCTCGATCGCCATGGCGGGTGCGTTGTCGCTCGGCGCGTGTGGCGTAGGCGCAACGAACGGTGGAGGGGCGACATCCGAGGCCCAGCTTTCCGCGGCTGCGGCCAACGTCGAGTCCTATGGTCAGGTTCCCGAGTGGACCGCCCCGGGTCCCGCGCTCGACGTCTCCCAACTGCGCGGGAAGCGCATATTCGTCATCCCGATCACCAGCGGGTCGGCGTTCGAGGTACAGGTGGAGGAGGCGGAGAAGGAGATCGCCTCGAAGCTGGGGATCGACATCACCTTCTACACGAACCAGGGCACCGTCGCCGAGTGGGTGCAGGGAATGAACGCCGCGATTGCGGCAAAGCCGGATCTGATCTTTCTCGAGTCCGCTCCCGACCCGCGTCAGCTCCAGCCTCAGCTGAAGGCAGCCGGGGAGGCCGGTATACCCGTTGTCGCCTCGCACATCTGGGACAAGGGCGACCCGAACCCTCCGGCGTGCACCGGCTGTGAGGGGCTCGATGCCATCGTTCGCGGCCCGTTCGCGGATTCGGGTCGGATGATGGCCGACGCCGTCATCAACGACTCCAAGGGCAAGGCCAACGTCCTGATGGTGGGAATTCAGGGCATCAATTCGGGCGACATCGTGAACAAGGCGCAGAGCGAGGAGTACGAGCAGAACTGCCCCGGCTGCCGGGTCAAGGAAATCACCCTGACCTTGGATCAGATCAGCGGCGGTGCGCTGCAGGCGGTTACGAGCGCACTGACGAGTGACCCCACGATCGACTACATCGTGCCGACCTTCGATATCCTCGTCACGGGGGTGGTCGCGTCGATGAACACGGCCAACCGATCCGAGGGTACGAAGGTGGTCTCGTTCGGTGGCACCTCGGATGTCATGGCTCTCCTCGCGGACCCGAAGAGCCCGGTCATTGCCGACGTCGCCGAGCCGATCAGGTGGTCGGCCTACGCGAATCTGGATCAAGCATTCCGCCTGATGCTGGGGATGGCGCCGGCCCTCGAAACCACGCCCGCGCGACTCTTCGACAAGTCGAACGTGTCGGAGGCGGGTGCTCCGGCGTACACCGGCGGCTTTGGCGACGCCTACGTCGACGGCTACCTCGAACTCTGGAGTGTGAACGGGTGAACACGCAATCCACGACACCGGAGTCGGGTCGGACAGAGGAACCGCTCCTTCAGCTCAGCAATGTGTCGAAGTCCTACGGCTCGACGAGGGCGCTGAGTGACGCGACGCTCTCGCTCAATGGTGGTGAGATTCACGGACTGCTGGGGCAGAACGGATCAGGCAAGAGCACCCTGATCAAGGTCCTCGCCGGCGTCGTGACACCGGATTCGGGGTCACTGCGCCTTCGGGGTGAGGACATCCCGCTGCCCCTCACCACAAGCGAGTCCGACCGTCTCGGGCTCAGGTTCGTCCACCAGAATCTCGGGTTGGTCGATTCCCTCAGCGTGGGGGAGAACCTCCTGATCCACCGGTTCGCGAGCGGTCACCGACACATCAATTGGGGGTCGCTGTTCGCGGAGGCACGCAGTGCGCTCGATCTGTACGGGCTCAACATCGACCCACGTGCAACAGTCGGTTCCCTGACGTCGCTCGAACGGGCACAGGTGGCGATCGCGAGAGCGCTCGCGCCGATGCGTGACGACCGAGCTGAGCGCCGGAGCGCGATACTCGTGCTGGACGAGCCGACCGTCTACCTGCCGAAGAAGGAAGTCGGCGTCCTGTTCGACATGCTAGATCGTGTGATCGACGACGGTCACGGAGTTCTCCTCGTGACCCATCGGCTGAGTGAGTTGCTGGAACACACCTCGCGGGTGTCCATCCTGCGCGACGCGCGGATCAGGGACACGGTCGAGACCTCGACCACGACGGAGAACACCCTCGTCGAGCTCGCGGTGGGCTCCGGCTGGCGTGATTCGGATTCGACCGTGCCGGCGCCTGCGAACCCGGACGGCGACACGCTCGAACACAGTGTGGCGGTGCAGGATCTGCACACCCAACATCTGAGCGGATTCGGCATGCGTCTGCGAGCAGGGCAGATCCTCGGCCTCACCGGGCTCGCGGAGAGTGGCTACGAGGAGGTGCTGTACGCGCTCTTCGGGGCATCGGACAAAGCAAGGGGTGTACTCGAACTCGATGGCACCCGGGTTCAGCTGGACAAGCTGAATCCTGCTGCTGCCATCGCTGCCGGTATCGCGCTGGTCCCGGTGAACCGGCTGGCACAAGGTGTCGCCGGAAGCGCGAGCATCGAAGAGAGCGTGACGTTGCCGGTGCTGAATCACTATTTCCGTAAGGGCAGACTCCGATTGGCCGAAGCGACGGCTGGTAGCACCGATGCCATCAAGCGCTACGGCATCGTGGCGACCGGTCCCGCCGCGCGGGTCGACACCCTCTCTGGAGGCAACCAGCAAAAGGTCCTGATCGCCAAGTGGCTTCAGAAGCAGCCATCCCTGCTGTTGCTCCACGAGCCGAGTCAGGGCGTCGATGTACGTGCACGCCACGATATCTGGCGATACGTCCGGGAAGCAGCGGCCGGATGTCCCGTCCTGGTGGCGAGCTCTGACTACGACGAACTTGCCGAGCTGTGCACCGAGGTTGCGATCGTGGCCGACGGAATCGTCCTCAAGACGCTGACCGGTGACCAACTGTCGGCAGATGTCATCGCCGCGGAAACCCTGAAACTCCCGGGCAGACCGGGCATGAGTAGCGAAGGAGGAGAGGCAGCGTGAGCATCTCCGGGGAAGCGACAGTGGAGCGGGTATCGCCCGCGCCGAAGCGATCGAAGACAACTCCGCAGCGCCGTGCGGGGCGGCGATGGGATCTCGAACCGGTGGCCTTGCCGGTGACGTGGATCGCGGTGATCGTCCTCTTTGCGATTCTGATGCCGGGGGTATTCCTGACTCAGGCCAACATTTCGTCCATCCTCTCCTCTCAAGCCGTCCTCGTGGTGGTCACACTGGCGGTGGTCATACCCTTCACCGTCGGCGACCTCGACGTCTCGGTGGGTTCGGTCGTTGGCCTCTCCGCGATGCTGACCGCAATCCTGAATGTTCAGCACGGAGTCACCGCGTGGATCGCCGTGTTGATCGCGATCGTCGTCAGCGCCGCGATCGGTCTCTTCAACGGAATCGTCGCGACCCGCATGAACGTCGATCTTCTGATCGTGACGCTGGGCACCGGAAGCGTAATCACCGGCATCACAGCCTGGATCAGCCACCAAGCGACCGTTGCAGGTGTGTCTCAGGGGCTTGTCGACGCAGTGGTGGGTTATCGAATTCTCGGGATCGCTCCGGAGTTCTACTACGCGATGATCATCGCCGTAGTGCTCTTCTATCTGTTGCATTACACACCCTTTGGTCGGCGTATGCTGATCGTCGGGCAGGCCCGTGACGTCGCGACTCTGTCGGGAATCAAGGTCAACCGAGTTCGTGTCACCGGGCTTGTGTTGTGCTCCGCCCTGGCCGGTTTCGCTGGGGTGCTGTATGTCGGGACGAGCGGTAGCGCCATGCCGACGGGCGGGGCCGAGTTGCTGTTGCCGGCGTTCGCCGCGGCGTTCCTCGGCGCCACTTCGATCGTGCCGGGTCGGTTCAACGTCTTCGGCTCCGTCATCGCGGTGTACTTCCTGGTGACCGGGATCAACGGGCTGCAACTGCTCGGTGCACAGACCTACGTTCAACAACTCTTCTACGGCGGCGCACTGGTCGTCGCGGTATCGGTCTCGTCGGTGGTCCGCGAACGTCGCAGACGACGTGGGACCGCTCAGGCGGAACTCGCAATGGAAATCGACACGGCAGCCAAGGAGGCAATCAAGTGATCACCCGAGCGGACTTCGACTTTCACGAGAACGACGGGACGGACCGTACGTGGACCGAAACGATCGGGGGCGTGTTCTCCGTGCCGGAGGCGGGCATTCTTGCCAATGTCTACGTCCTGGCGCGCCCGAATCTCGGTGTGGTCACCTCCTGTGTCAACGTGCACCAGGGCTTGTGCCCCAACCCTTACGAGATCGACTTTCACGACCCGCAAGTGCACCTCCCCTGTCCCACGAGCCTGTCTGACTTCCGCCTCGACAGCGGCCTGTCCGTGACGGTGGACGACGACTGCGGCTACCACTTCGGCTACCGCAGCGACGACGGGAAGTGCGAGTTCGACCTCGACTTCAGACCGGTGATGCAGCCGTGGGACATGCACGACGCGAGCGTGAATCCGCTGCTTCCGCCGGAAGGTGTGGTCGCTGCGAGCGAGACAGGGCTGGGGGCGGGGTGGGCGCACGGCCACTTCGACCTGGTCAACGAGATTACGGGTACTTTGCGTCTGCGCGGCCGCAACTACGACGTCCACTGCGTGGAGGGCATGGATCACAGTTGGGGTCCGCGCCCGGAGACGGGCGGCCAGGATGTCGCCGTCACATGGTTGCACGTGACCCTCGGCCCGCGTTTCGCCATGCACCTCGCAGTTGCACTCGAACTCGAGAACGGCGTGGTCACCTACGGACCGCTCCGCTTCGGCTATGTCGTTGAGGACGGGGAGTTGGTTGGCATCTCCTCCGCGGAGATCACCGCCGAGGTTGAGAACCTGATCCCCGTTCGCAACCACATTCGCGCGCGGGATTCACGCGGCAGGCGGTACGAGTTCCGCGGTGTCTCCGTCGGCGGCGCCCCGTGGTACTCCTGGAACCCGTTCACCTGCTCGTTCTCCAGCCTGATGAAGTACGAGGACGGTGCGGGGCGTGTCGGACACGCCATGATGACCGACGTCTACGGCCTCGAATTCCTCGCGGCTCGCATGTCCCGTCACGGGATCGCGGAACTGCGTAGCGCCCTCAGCGATGTGACGCGATGACCGCGCTCGACGTCGCGGCCAACGATGCTCCGTCGTCTGAGCTGGCTACTCGGCTCGCCGCGGAGTTCCAGACGGATCCCGACCTGGAGCTCTCGCTCGCACGGAAGCTGGCTCGACGGTCCGACGGACCGTACCGACCGGTCACCGCCGAGGAGCTGGCGCAGTGCCTTCGGGCAATGCTGACGGATGTGCTGCACGATGACTTCGTCGTGAGTGGTGAACGCTGGTTGACGGGCGGCGCCTCGAAGATTCAGCTCGGGTTCACGCTGGAATGGATCGGACCCGACCGTGCCCGGCGCCGGGACGACATGATCCTCAGGATGGACCCCAGCGAGTCGCTCAACACCACAAACAAGGACCGCGAGTTCGAAATGGTTCGAGCACTGAACGGGACGCTGCCGGTACCGACACCGCACTGGGTCGATGCGGAGGCCACGTGGTTCCCGGAGCCGGCGCTGGTCTACGGCATCATTCCGGGTGTCGCGAAGCCCGTTGCCGCGCAGACGGGCAGGGTCGTCGGTCTGGGCACCAACTTCGGCCCGGATCTCCGCGGCCGGCTTGCACCGCAGTTCGTCGAGAACCTCGCGGCACTGCACCTGTGCGATCTCGCGGAGGCCGGGCTGAAGAACACTGCGCGACCCGAGATCGGTACCACGCAGAACGCGCTGTGGCGGCTCAACTACGAGCGGCGGATCTGGGAGGAGGACCGAGGTGAGGATTGTGCGCTGATGGAGCTGGCCTCGGCATGGATGTACGAGAACCTGCCGATCCTCGATCGGGTCAGTGTCGTCCACGGCGACTACCGTAGCGGTAACTTCCTCTTCGACGAGGCATCGGCGAGCATCACCGGTTGGCTGGACTGGGAACTCACCCACCTGGGAGACCGCCACTGGGATCTTGCGTGGTGCATACAGCCGCTGTTCGGACATCTCGCCGAGGACGGGTCCAGCTTCCTCGCGAGCGGACTGCTCCCGATCGACGAACTGCTCGCCCGATATGAACAGGCGTCCGGGCTCGGTGTCGACGAGAAACGGCTGACCTGGTTCCGCGTGCTCATCTGTTACTCGATGATGGTCAAGACCATTGCCTCGAGTTATCGGGTTGCACGTCTTGGTCGTTCACATCAAGACGTGCTTCTGGCGCGGCTCGAGGGCTCGCGGAGCGTCATCGAACTCGAATTGTTGCGTCTCCTGGACGGAGTGGTGTGATGGATTACAGCAACATCTCGGTGCGTGCATCGATCCGAGCGCTGGAGACCGTGGTCAGACCCGCAGTGCAGGCTACCGCCGACGCTCAGGCGCAGGACCAGCTCGGCCTGGTGGTCGATGCCCTTCGATTCCTCGAACATCGGATGTCCATCCTTCCGCAGAGGGACGAATTCTCCACGCGCACAGCTGTCCACCTGGCCGGCGAGCTTGCCGGTGTGGTCGCTTCCACGGATCCGGACATCGCTGCCGAGCTGCGATCTGCATGTCGGGAGGAGGACGCCACCGGTGTGGTGCGGGACCTTCTGCGCAGCTGGCCGTCACTGGTCGACGAAGACACACGTCGCTCGATCGCGCGGCTGGTCCTGGCGAGCGAACGACGACGGGTGGAGGCCGACCGAGCGTGGTTCGCGCCGCTCGGCTTCGACCCGGAACCCGAATCCATCCCGAGTCTCACCGAGGCCTGGTCATGACGCGAGGTGGAACAATGATGCGCCGTACATCCCTGTTGCTGGACAACGACGACCCGTCGGGCAAGCGTAGGGCCGAGCTGAGAGCGAGGTTCCCGACCGATCCCAGCTTTCAACACGCGATCGACCTCAAGTTCGCCCGCCGCGCGGGCCGCGAGTGGACGGGGGTCGATCTTGACACGATGACCGCTGCTGTCCGACGTCTCGTCATTGACGAATGTGGTACGGAAGCAATGGTGACCGGCGCCCGCTGGCTCACCGGAGGTGCCTCCAAGATTCAGATGGCCTTCACCCTCGTGCTTCCCGACGAGGAACCTCGGGGGCTTCTGGTGCGGATGGACCCTGCAGAGACCCTCAACGCCACAATCAAGACGGTCGAGCGTGATCTGCTCGCCGCGATCGGTGGCGCGATCGCGGCTCCACAGGTGTTGTGGGTGGATCAGGACGCGAATTATTTTCCCGAGCCGGCCCTAGTGTGCTCGATGATTCCTGGTGTCACCAAGCCCACGGACACGGGTTCCGGCCAGGTGACCGGGCTCGGGACCAATTTCGGAGAGCGCCTGCGCGCCACCCTCGCGCCCCAGTTCGTGGACAATCTGGCGACACTGCACGGCCTGCCCGCGGACGGGATGGGGACGCCGGCTCTGACCGTGCCCGAAGTCGGAACGACGCAGAACGCTCTGTGGCGGATGAACTTCGAACGTCAGCTCTGGGAGCTGGACCGAGCGGAGGAATGCCCGCTGATGGATCTGGCGGCCCTCTGGATGGAGAACAATCTCCCCGTCCTCGACCGCGTCAGCGTCGTACACGGCGACTATCGCAGCGGCAACTTCCTCTTCGACGAGCGCTGCGGTCGGATCCTCGGTGTACTCGACTGGGAATCCGGGCACCTCGGTGATCGCCACGCTGACCTCGCCTACACGACGCAGCCGCTCTACGGCCATATCGCCGAGGACGGCAGAACTCTGCTCGCCGGGGGCCTGCTTCCGGTGGAGCAACTGTTCGAGCGCTACGAGGCGGCCTCGGGGCTGAGCGTCGATCCGAATCGGCTCCGCTGGTACTCGGTCCTCGCGAGCTACTCGGCCGTCGTCAAGACGCTCGCGACCGCGATGCGAGTCGCACGACTCGGCCGCTCACACCAGGACCCGCTCCTGGCGCGTCTCGAGGGCACGGTCCCGACGTTGCTCCGGCAGTTGACCCACCAACTCGAGGAGGTGCTCTGATGGATCACATCCCCACCACTGCTCGCGCATCGGCGCGGACCATGGACAACCTAGTCATCCCGGCGCTGCTGGAGAGCGGTGACGGACCTGCTGTCGAACAGGCGCACCTGATCCGGGACTTCCTGCAGTTCGTTGCGGATCGCGTGCACCTTGTCGGCCCCCGGATCGCATTTCAGCTACGCCATGCCGTCGGCTTGGCCGAATCGGTTGTCGTCGAGGCCGGCCACCCCACGGGCTCGGCCGTCGTCGCGCTGTCCGACGCACTCGCACAGGCCAGGGGAGCGGAGTCGCTCGAACCGGACGAACTGATGGACCTCATGGACCTGCTGCAGCGGAGGATGTTCGCCGTTGTCCGTCGGACCTCGGAGCACGGGGACGGCGTCGTGGCGGCGCGGCTGCAGCGCCTGGTTCTCGACGCGATGCGCGAGCGCGTGGAGGCGGACCGGGCGTGGCTCGCACCGATGGGCTTCGACCCCGAGCCGTCGACGATCGGTGATCTTCACGCGCTTCACGGCATCGGCAGCGAGCACAATCGCCAACCCTCGGAACTATCACAGGAGCGCCAGTGAACACACTCGACTACTCCCACTTCTACATCGGCGGCGACTGGATTGCTCCCGCCGGTCGGCAGACCCTCGACGTGATCAACCCTGCCACGGGTCAGCGGGTGGGCTCCGTACCCCGCGCCGGCGGAGCCGACATCGACAACGCCGTGTCCGCCGCCCGCAAGGCCTTCGACGACCCGGACGGCTGGTCGCGCTGGACGCCCACTCGACGCGCGGAGACGCTCGAACGGTTTGCGACCGAGCTCGAGAATCGCGCCGGTGAGATGCCGCAGCGGGTCAGCATGCAGAACGGCATGCCCATCACCGTCGCAGAAGGCTTCGAAGGCTCGTTCCCGCCTGTGATGATCCGCTACTACGCGGACCTGATGCGCGAGCTCCCTGCAGAAGAGCGCCGACCCGGATTGCTCGGCGGCACAACCCTGGTGGTACGCGAGCCCATCGGCGTCGTCGGGGCAATCACTCCGTGGAACGTTCCCCAGGGCATCTCGTCGCTGAAGGTGGCGCCGGCACTTGCCGCGGGCTGCACGGTGGTACTCAAGCCCGCGGAAGAGACCGTTCTCGACGCGATGTTGTTGGCGGAGGCGGCGCATGCGGCCGGTCTCCCGGCAGGTGTGCTGAACGTCGTTCCCGGCGGCCGCGAGGTCGGCGCGCATCTTGTTGCGCACCCCGGTATCGACAAGGTGTCGTTCACCGGATCCACCGCGGCGGGGCGCTCGATAGCCGAGACCTGTGGTCGCCTGCTGCGTCCGGTCACGCTCGAGCTGGGGGGAAAGTCGGCGGCGATCATCCTCGACGACGCTGACCTTACCTCGCGGCTCGACAGCCTGTACGGCGTCACCCTGCTCAACAACGGTCAGGTGTGCTGGCTCAACTCGCGAATCCTCGCCCCGCGGTCGCGCTACGATGAGATCGTCGACGTGGTCTCCGATCTGGCCCGATCGCAGGTTGTCGGTGACCCGCTGGACCGGAACACGACCGTCGGACCCCTAGTGTCCGAACGGCAGCGCGCGCGGGTCGAGGACTACATCGCGAAGGGCAAGAGCGCCGGTGCCCGCCTCACAGCCGGTGGGGGGCGGCCGAACCTCGACGCGGGGTGGTTCGTCGAGCCCACGGTCTTCGCCGACGTCGACAGCACCTCGGTGATCGCCCAGGAGGAGATCTTCGGTCCGGTGCTCACGGTGATCCCCTACACGGACGAGGCCGACGCGGTTGCCATCGCGAACAACACCGAATACGGGCTGGGCGGGACGGTGTGGACGGAGGATGCCAAGCGTGGCGAGCGGATTGCGCGGCAGGTCCGGTCCGGAACCATCGGCATCAACGCCTACGCGAACGATCCCACAGCACCGTTCGGCGGGGTCAAGTCGAGTGGGTTGGGGCGGGAGCTCGGTCCCGAGGGCCTCGCCGCGTTCCTCGAGCTGAAGTCGGTCTACCTCGACCCCACGCTCTCGTGAGCGTGTCACATTCCCGCAGACCGTATCGATTTGTCCGGAGGCATCATGAAAATTAGCGCCGCTCTTGCCACTGCGCCCCACACCGAACTCGAGTTCCGTGAGGTTGATCTCGACGCTCCTCGTCCCTGCGAGGTCCTGGTCGAGATCAAGGGTGTGGGCCTCTGCCATACCGATCTCGCTGCACGTGACGGGATCTACGGACTGCCCTATCCGATGGTGCTCGGCCACGAGGGAAGCGGGATCGTCGTCATGGTCGGCTCCGAGGTGACATCGGTTCGGCCCGGCGACGCTGTCGCGCTCTCCTTCAGCAGCTGCGGTAGCTGCAACCCGTGCTCGAACGGACGTCCGGCGTACTGCAGCCGTTTCACCGAAGAGAACTACATCGGAACCCGGCCGGACGGCTCGACGCTGATGTCGGACGAACAGGGCGTTGTGCACAGCCACTTCTTCGGCCAATCGTCCTTCGCCACCCACGCCATCGCGAACGAACGCAATGTGGTCAAGGTGGATCCGGAGCTCGTGGAACTCGTCGGTCCCCTCGGATGTGGCCTGCAGACCGGGGCCGGAGCGATCATGCGGTCCATGGCATGCCGACCCGGATCGAGCCTGATGATCCTCGGCGCAGGCCCGGTTGGCCTGGCCGCGGTGATGGGCGCTGTGATTCAGGGCTGCGCCGAAATCATCGTCGTCGAGCCGCACGCCACGCGACGTGACCTGGCGCTGGAGTTGGGCGCGACACGCGTACTCGATCCCGGTGCCAGCCCGGCGGCCGGCCAGGTTCTCGAGTTGGCGCCGAGCGGCGTCGACTACGTGTTCGACACCACCGGGAGAATCGAGATGATCCAACAGGGAATCGAGACGGCTGCGAGCAACGCCGTCGTCGGTCTGGTCGGAGTACCGGCCGACTTCTCCGTCGACCTACCTCTGAACATCGTCGCGACGATGCAGAAGGGCCTGTGCGTCAAGGGAATCGTCGAGGGTGACAGTGATCCGCAGGTCTTCGTCCCCGAACTCATCGAGCACTACAAGGCGGGGCGGTTCCCGTTCGACCGACTGATCACGACATTTCCCCTCGCGCAGATCAACGAGGCGGTCGCAGCCCAGCACCGGGGTGAGGTCGTCAAAGTTGTCCTCGTTCCCGACTCCTGACACGGACCACCATTCCAAACTAGTGATTCGGAGACCTCATGATTTACCCGCACGACGCAGACTTCCACCCCAGCGACCCGTCGATGACGACATGGGCGGAGACGATCGGATTCTGGTTCGCCGTGCCCGAGGCGGACATCTACGGCAACATCTACGTGCTATGTCGTCCGAACGTCGGTGCGTCGTACTCCTCGATCAATGTGATCCAGGGCCACAACCACCACCCGTTCTCGGTGGACTTCACCGACCCGCACATGCACGTGCCCTGCCCGGACTCGATGTGCGACTTCTCGTTGCAGAACGGATTGCGCGTCCAGGTGACCAAGGCGCCCAACAACTATCACTTCGTGTACGAGTCGCCCGCCGAGGACGCCTGTTCGCTCGATCTCGTGTTCGAGGGCGTCATGCCAGCCTGGGACCCGAACGATCCGTCCGAGAATCCGCTGCTCGGACAGCCGGACAAGACCGACCTCGGGCTGGGAGATGCCTGGGCGGGAGGTCACCTCGACTTCGTCGGACGGGTCACTGGCACCCTCACGGTGCGTGGAAAGACCTACGCCGTCGACTCCATGGGGGGCATGGATCGGAGTTGGGGACAGCGCACCGAGCTCGGGCAGGCCGCGATCAGCTACCTCCACATCCCCTTCGACGACGATCTCGGCTTCCACGTCGTCACCGGTATCGAGCTCGATCGCGGCCAGGTGAATTACGAACCGCTCCGATTCGGCTACGTCTACGACCAAGGCCGGGTCTTCGGGCTCACGGACGTCACCATGCACGGCGCGCAGGCACAGGGCCTGCTGCCGTTCTCGAACGTCATCAGCATGACGGACTGCCGGGGCGAGAGCTGGACGGTGCGGGGTGTCGCGGTGGCGAACGCACCGTGGTACACGTTCAGTCCGTCGTATGTCACGTTCCAGGGACTGATGCGCTACGACCTCGGGGACCGCGCCGGTTTCGGCCTTCAGGCCGACACGTACGGCATCGAGTTCCTCGCGGAACGGACATCTCGCCACGGTCGGTTGACGTCCACCGCGTACGGCCCTGGAATCTGACGGGTTTCGTTCCGCGCCGGCGGTGACGCCTGCATCGACCGACCGACTGGGGGATCGATCCCGGCCGCGCCGCCGACTGGCTGCGCTCGGGTGCCGTACGTGAGGCCGCCGCGGAGACCTGACCTGAACTGCCGGACGATCGGCGTCCGGACCACCACGAAAAAGCCTTGCGGCGACCACCTGGGATCGCCGAACTGAGAAGGAGTGACCTCGTGACCGAGCCCACGACATGGGAAACGTTCACGCTCGACCGGCCGGAACCCGGCATCGCC
>NZ_WXYH01000366.1:0-148909 GCF_009872365.1 Rhodococcus sp. T7 | reverse complement strand
CAGTGCGAAGCGGCCACCGGTCGCGCTCGCCACCGTGTAGGCGGAGTCCCGTCCCACATAGGCGAAGTCGCTCGGCCCGTCGAACACGGACCGCCGACCGGTGAGTGCGAACTCGGTGCCCTCACTCGACACGGACGCCGACCCGGCCAGCGGTACGACGATGATCTCGTCGTCGCCGGTGGTGAGTTCGGCCGACCCGCCGGGTGCCAGGGTGAGCACCCGAAGGCTCGATTCCGTCCAGCCCGCCGACTCGGGGGTGACCTCGAGGTCGAACGGCCCGGTGGCCGCGGAACCGACCGGCACGTAGTACTTGCTGTTCATCGTGGGCCTCTCCGGCGTGCGTCAGTGAACGAGGGATACGGCGGTGTCGACCGCGGCGGCGACGTCCTCGTCCCGCGGGTACAGCAGGGTGCGACCGACGATCAGGCCGCGGACCGACGGCAGTGCGAGGGCCCTGCCCCAGCTCGCGAACGTCTCCTCGGGGGCCGTCTGCGGGTCTCCGCCGAGCAGCAGCGTGGGAAGCGTCGTCGCGTCCATGACGCGTTCCATCTCGTCGACCACCGGAAGCTTCATCCAGGTGTAGGCGGACGTGGATCCCAGACCCTGGCTGATGTGGATCGACTTGATCACGGCGTCCGCGCTGAGATCGTTCTTGACCTTGCCGTCGACGCGGCGCGACAGGAACGGCTCCACCATGGCCATCAGTCCGGCCGCGGCCAGCGAATCGACGGCCTCGGCGCAGGCGGTAAGGGTGGAGAGGGTGCCCGGATCGTCGAGATCGATGCGGCACAGCATCTTTCCGCCGTTCATGCCGGCCTTCGCGGTGCCCGCTGCGGTGTAGCCGGTCATCCGATCGTCGAGTTCGAAGCTGGCGCCGGCGAGGCCGCCGCGGTTCATCGACGAGATGACCACCTTGTCGTCGAGTGCGCCGAGGAGCACCAGATCGTCGAGGATGTCGGCGGTGGCGAGCACGCCGTCCACGCCGGGATTGCGCAGCGCGGTGCGGAGGCGGTCGAGGAGGTCGGTGCGACTGTTCATCGCGGTCGGGCGGTCGCCGACCGACAGCGCGCCCCGGGCGGGGTGGTCGGCGGCGACGATCATGAGCCGGCCGTTCCCCCGCACCGTGGGCCGGGCGACGCGGGTCGCCCAGGCGCGGTCGATGGCGGCCGGATCACTGGCGCGGACCTCGGTGACGTCGGCATAGGTCGCGCAGACTGCGCGGTGAGCGAGAGTTTCAGACATTGACAGCCTCCGAAGCGGTGGATTCGGCGAGCTCACGGACCTCGTCGGCCGTCGGCATCGCGGTGGAGCATTCGAGCCGGGAAGCGACGATCGCCCCCGCGGCGTTGGCGTAGCGCAGGATCTTCTCGAGCGGCCACCCGGCGAGCAGGCCGTGGCACAGCGACCCGCCGAAGCTGTCGCCGGCGCCGAGGCCGTTGACGACGTCGACCTCGTTTGGCGGCACCGTGATGGACTGGCTGCGGGTCTTGCCGAGCACACCCTTGGGGCCCTGCTTGACGATGGCCAGTTCGACGCCGAGGTCGAGCAGTGCGTCGGCGGCCTTGTGCGCGTTGGTCTCGCCGACTGCGATCTCGCACTCCTCACGGTTGCCGACCGCGACGGTCACGTGCTGGAGGGCACGCTGCACCTGCGCGGTGGCGTCGGCGGGGGAGGCCCAGAACATCGGGCGGTAGTCGAGATCGAGAACGGTGTGGCTGCGACGTCCACGCGCCTCCCAGGCGGCGAAATGCGCACTGCGACTGGGCTCTTCGGACAGTCCGGTGACGGTCGACCAGTACAGCTTCGCGTCGCGGACCGCGTCGAGGTCGAGGTCCGCCGGCTTCACCTGCAGGTCCGGGGCGACCGGCTTGCGGTAGAAGTACAGCGGGAAGTCGTCCGGCGGGAAGATCTCGCAGAACGTGACGGGGGTCGGGTGGTCGGCGTCGATGCCGACGTAACGGTTGTCGACGCCGAGGTCGGTGAGTGCGGTGCGGACGTAGCGTCCGAACGGGTCGTTGCCGACCCCCGAGATGAGAGCGCTGCGGCAGCCGAGGCGGCCGGCGGCGACGGTGACGTTGGCGGCGCTTCCGCCGAGGAACTTGCCGAACGTCTCGACGTGTTCGAGTCCGACGCCGGTCTGCAATGGGTAGATGTCCACTCCGCAGCGCCCGATGGCGAGGACGTCCAATCCGTTCCGGTTGGGTTGCGTCTGGTTGGTGGTCAAGGCTGACTCCCGAATAGGTCGTTGTGGGTGGTCTGCGCAGGGCGCCGAGGTCTGGTTGAAACTGTGCTCCACATCACCGGCTCCTGTCAAGACTTTGTCCTGACATTATTACTTGAAGTCAATCTGGTGTTAGTGTTCGCATACACTGCCGGAAAGATCGGCGGCGGCGGACGTCGCCACGCGCACGAGGATCGGAGTTGTCCGTGGGTGCACCACTCGCAGTCGAGCTCGACAGATCGAGCCCGGTTCCGCTGTATTTCCAGCTCGCGCAGACGATCGAGAACGCGATCATCGGCGGGGAACTCGCGCCCGGCGACCGCTTCGAGAACGAACTGGCGCTCGCCAAACGCTTGAACCTGTCGCGCCCCACCACGCGCCGTGCCATTCAGGAACTCGTCGACAAGGGGTTGCTCGTCCGCAAGCGCGGCGTCGGCACGCAGGTCGTGCAGAGCGCCGTGCACCGGCCGGTCGAGCTCACCAGTCTCTTCGACGACCTCGCCCGCGCAGGCCAGAGCCCGACCACCAAGCTCCTCGACTACCAGGTCGCCGTACCTGCCGAGGATGTGGCCGCCGAACTCAACCTGCAACCCGGCAGTGAGGTGGCGTCCATCCGGCGCCTCCGCAGCACCAACGGCGAACCGCTCGCGCTGATGACCAACCACATCCCGGTGGATCTCGCGCCGGACCCCGACGAACTCGAGGCGCACGGCCTCTACCACGCACTCCGGGCCCGCGGCGTGCACATTCGCCTCGCGCGGCAACGCATCGGCGCGAAAGCGGCGAGCAAGGCGGAGGCGTCACTCCTCGACGAGAAGACCGGGGCGCCGCTGCTCACGATGAACCGGACCGCGTTCGACGACTCGGGAAGCGCCGTCGAGTTCGGCAGCCACTGCTACCGGGCGTCGCGGTACTACTTCGACACCACCGTTGTCGATCGTTAGGACGGGGCGCGCGACGTCGTTCCCCCGGGGAATGGCCCTGCTGGTTGCGGGCGCCCTCTTCATGGAGATCCTCGACGCGACCATCATCGCCCCCGCCGTCCCGCTGATCGCCGACTCCTTCGGCGTCGACCCCGTCGACGTCAATATCGCGATCTCCGCCTACCTGGTCACGGTCGCAGTCCTCATCCCCGCGAGCGGGTGGGTGGCCGACCGGTTCGGGACCCGCCGGGTGTTCGTGGCCGCCATCACCGTGTTCACCCTGGCGTCCATCGGGTGCGCCGCGAGCGTGTCGTTGCCGATGCTTGTCGCGATGCGGGTGCTGCAGGGAGTCGGCGGCGCTATGATGGTGCCGGTCGGACGGCTCGCGGTGCTGCGGTCGAGCACGAAGGGCGATCTCGTCCGCGCGATAGCCCTGCTCACGTGGCCCGCGCTCGCCGCGCCCGTCATCGCACCTCTGCTCGGCGGCGCGATCGCCACGGTGGGCTCGTGGCGGTGGATCTTCGTCATCAACATTCCCATCGGGGTCCTCGGAATCCTGCTGTCGCTGAAGCTGCTTCACGGAGCCGGCTCGCGGTCGGTGAGGAGGCTGGACTGGCGGGGCCTGCTCGGAGTCGGAACGGGAATCGCGGCGGCGCTGATCGCCCTGGAGAGCATCCGTGTGACGGGCACCGACTGGCGCCGGGTCGCGATCGGGGGAGTGGTCGCGGTCGTCCTGCTGGTTGCGTCCGCGGTCCATCTCGTCCGCACTCCGCACCCGCTCGTCGATGTCCGCGTGCTGCGTGTCCGGACGCTGCGGATCACCGTCACCGGGGGTTCGCTCTACCGCCTGATCGTGACGGCCGTGCCGTTCCTGCTGCCGCTGCAGTTCCAACTCGGCTTCGGCTGGACGCCGTTTCTCGCCGGTCTGCTCGTCGCCGCGCTGTTCGCAGGCAACATCGCGATCAAACCCTTCACGACGCCGCTGATGCGGCGCTTCGGGATCAGGCCGATCCTGCTGGTCAACGCGCTGCTGTCGGTGGGCTGCTTCGGGATGCTCGCCGCACTGAGTTCGTCGACCCCGATGCCCGTCATCGCAGGAGTCCTCTTCGTGAGCGGAGCCCTGCGTTCGGTCGGATTCACCGCGTACAACAGTCTCGCGTTCTCGGACGTCGATCGCGCCGACCTCACGCACGCCAACACTCTCAACGCCGCCGTGCAGGAACTGGCGGCCGGACTCGGAATCGCGCTCGCCGCGCTCGCGCTCACCGCATTCACGCCGCTGGCGACGTCGTCCGAGCACGGGTTCGGATCCGAATATTCCTGGACCTTCGTCTTTTTGGGCCTGCTGATGCTCGGCACGGTCGTCGACACGCTGCGTCTGCCGCGCGACGCCGGGGCGTCGGTCACGCGCTGATCGCGTCCCCTTCTTTCGCCATTTCCGCTCGATTTCCGGGCAGGTATCGGTGACGCGTACGCCCGCGCCTTTGATATGTGGTCCTAATGTCCAGACAAACTATTGACTTTCGGGTGTGACGCGTATTACATCTAAAGCACACGGCCAAGACGTCAACGAGCCGTTCGTCCCCCGAGAGGAAAAACAGATGAACTTCCCCAACCGGCGTCGCGTGGCAGTGCTGGCCTGCGCGAGTGCCCTGGTGATGAGCCTCGCGGCGTGCTCGAGCACCGGCGGAAAGCCGGACAGCAGCGGGTCCGGGATCGGCGCGGGCAGCGCCGACACCCCGCGCATCACGATCGCGATGGTCACCCACGCGGCACCGGGTGACACGTTCTGGGACCTGATCCGCACCGGTGCGCAGGATGCCGCCGACAAGGACAACGTGGAACTGAAGTACTCCTCCGATCCGCAGGCCCCCAATCAGGCCAACCTCGTGCAGACGGCGATCGACTCCAAGGTCGACGGCCTCGCACTCACCCTCGCCACCCCCGAAGCGATGGCGCCCGCCGTCAAGAGCGCGCAGGACGCCGGAATCCCGATCTCCGCGTTCAACGCCGGGTACGGCGCCTGGAAAGACATGGGCGTCAGTCAGTACTTCGGGCAGGACGAGACCATCGCCGGCCAGGCCGCGGGCAACCGGCTGAACGACGACGGCGCCAAGCACGTCATCTGCGTCATCCAGCAGCAGGGCCAGATCCAGCTCGAATCCCGTTGCGCCGGTGCCAAGCAGACGTTCCGCGGCACGTTCGAGACGCTCAACGTCAACGGCGAGGACATGCCGTCGGTGAACTCGACGATCGCCGCCAAGCTCCAGCAGGACCCGTCCATCGACGGCGTGCTCACGCTCGGCGCCCCGATCGCCCTCACCGCCGTCCAGTCCGTCGGTAACGCGGGCAGCCCAGCCAAGGTCTTCACGTTCGACACCAACGCGGCCCTCGTCGACGCCATCTCCGACGGCAGCGTGCAGTGGGCGATCGACCAGCAGCCGTACCTGCAGGGCTACCTGGCCATCGATTCGCTGTGGCTGTACCTGAACAACGGGAACGTCATCGGGGGCGGCGGGCCCACGCTGACCGGGCCGTCGTTCATCGACAAGACCAACATCGACAAGGTCGCCGAGTACGCCAAGGCCGGCACCCGCTGACCGGCGGTCGATTCACATGACAGGACACACGATCCGGACCCCGGTGGGTCCATCTCTCGCACACACAGTCACCGACACCATCGACCCGGTCGCAGGACCGGCCGGCACCGCACAACGCTGAGATCCACCGGCGCGGAGAGGAAATCATGTCCACACAGCAAGATCTGGACCTTGCCAGTCACAAGGTCGTCCACGACGAGCGGGTGAAGGAACAAAGACGCCTGCAACGGCTGCTGGTGCGCCCGGAAGTCGGGTCCCTGTTCGGTGCGATCGCGATCTTCATCTTCTTCATGATCGTCGCACCCCCGTTCCGCAGCCCCGAGGCCCTGGCCACCGTCCTCTACGCCTCCTCGACCATCGGGATCATGGCCTGCGCGGTCGCGCTGCTGATGATCGGCGGCGAATTCGACCTCTCCGCCGGCGTCGCGGTCACCACCAGCTCCCTGGCCGCGTCGATGATCGCCTACAACCTGCACCTGAACCTGTGGGCCGGCGCCGCCCTCGCCCTGGTGGTGTCCCTCGCCGTCGGGTTCTTCAACGGCTACCTGGTGATGAAGACGAAGATCCCCAGCTTCCTGATCACCCTGAGCTCGTTCCTGATGCTCACCGGCATCAACCTCGCGGTCACCAAATTGATCACCGGGCAGGTCGCCACCCCCAGCGTCTCGGACATGCAGGGCTTCGACTCCGCGAAGAAGGTGTTCGCGTCCTCCTTCGTCGTCGGTGGGGTGTCCGTCCGGATCACCGTGGTGTGGTGGCTGCTGTTCACCGCGATCGCCACCTGGGTGCTGTTCAAGACCCGGATCGGTAACTGGATCTTCGCCGTCGGCGGCAACCAGGACTCCGCCCGCGCGATCGGTGTGCCGGTCACCAGGGTCAAGATCGGGTTGTTCATGACCGTCGGGTTCGCCGCCTGGTTCGTCGGCATGCACCTGCTGTTCTCGTTCAACACCGTCCAGTCCGGCCAAGGCATCGGCAACGAATTCCTGTACATCATCGCCGCGGTCATCGGCGGCTGCCTGCTCACCGGTGGCTACGGCACCGCGATCGGTGCCGCGATCGGCGCGTTCATCTTCGGGATGACCAACCAGGGCATCGTCTACGCCGGCTGGAACCCGGACTGGTTCAAGTTCTTCCTCGGCGCGATGCTGCTGTTCGCGGTCATCGCCAACAACGCCTTCCGCAACTACGCCGCCAAGAGGTGACCGGTATGAGTACCACCGAACAGATCCCCGTCGACACCGAACCCGGTGGAGGCGGCAAGATCCCGCTGATCGAACTCAAACACGTCGGCAAGCAGTACGGCAACATCATCGCCCTCGAAGACATCAACCTGCGCGTCAAGGCGGGGGAGGTCACCGGTGTCCTCGGCGACAACGGGGCCGGCAAGTCCACCCTGATCAAGATCATGGCCGGCCTGCACCAGCAGAGTTCCGGGGAACTGCTCGTCGACGGTGAGGCGGCCTCGTTCGGGTCGCCGAAGGAGGCCCTGTCCAAGGGCATCGCCACCGTCTACCAGGACCTGGCGGTGGTGGCGCTGATGCCGGTGTGGCGGAACTTCTTCCTCGGCCAGGAACTGCGCAAGGGCCCGCTGCGGTCCCTCGACTCGAACGCGATGCGCGCCACCACCAAGGAAGAACTCCACAAGATGGGCATCGACCTGCCCGACGTCGACGCCCCCATCGGGTCGCTGTCCGGTGGTCAACGCCAGTGCGTGGCGATAGCCCGGGCGATCTTCTTCGGCGCCCGCGTCCTGATCCTCGACGAGCCCACCGCCGCCCTGGGTGTCAAACAGTCCGGGATGGTGCTGCGATACATCTCCGCCGCCAAGGAACAGGGCTTCGGGGTGGTGTTCATCACCCACAACCCGCACCACGCGTACATGGTTGGTGACCACTTCGTGCTCCTCAACCGCGGACGCCAGAAACTGGACTGCACGTTCGACGAAATCAGCCTCGAAGAACTCACCCAGCAAATGGCCGGCGGCGACGAACTCGAAGCACTCACCCACGAACTACGGCGTTAGGCACCGACACGACGAAGCGCCCGGCTCTCGAGCCGGGCGCATCGTTCGTTTTCGGAGCAGATCAGACCTGTGCGCTGGCCTTCGCCCTGGTGAGCGCGACGTCCTCCTTGTCGAGGTCGAGCAGCGGGGTACGGGAGTTCTCCTTGGCGGTGGAGGCGGACGCCGCGGCAATGAGCGCGCAGACGGCGGTGAAGATGGCCACCGGCACCCAGTTTTTGGGGTCGGCGCCGCGGAGAGCCTGGGCGATGGTCGGTGCGAACCCGGCGAGTGCGAAACCGAGCTGAGTGCCGATCGCCATGCCGGAGTAGCGAACCCGCGACGAGAACATCTCGGCGTAGAACGCCGGCCAGATGGCATTGGTCCCGGCGTAGACGCCACCCATCAGCAGGATGCCCGCGAGGAAGATCATCGCGACGTTGCCGGTGCCGATGGCGGCGAAGTACAGGAAAATCCCGGCGGCCGAACCGATCGCGCCGCCGATGAACACCGGCTTGCGGCCGATCCGGTCGGACAGCATGCCGAACAGCGGCTGCGAGACGAGGGCCACCGCGTTCGCGGCGATCGCGACCCACAGCATGGTGGTGCGGCTCATCCCGATCTCCGGGGTGGTGGCGTATGCGAGGCCGAACACGGAGAACACGGTGCTGACGACGGCGATGAAGGCGCAGAAGACGACGCGCAGAACGTCGCGCCAGTGCGTGCGGAAGAGATCGACGACGGGCAGCGGGGCGGGCGCCTCGTCCAGGGCCTCCTTGTTGGCGATGAAGATCTCGGGCTCTTCGAGCTTGCGACGCACGATGTACGCAACGACGAGGACGAGCAGGCTGCACCAGAACGGGACGCGCCAGCCCCAGCTGTAGAGGGTCTCGTCGGGCAGTGCCGCGACCGGGATGAACGCGAGGCTCGCGACGATGAAGCCGGCCTGGGTGCCGGTGAGCGTCCAACTGCAGAAGAAGCCGCGGCGGTGAGCGGGGGAGTGCTCGAGGGTGAGGGAGCCCGCACCCGACTGCTCGCCCGCTGCGGAGACGCCCTGGCAGATGCGCAGGAGCACCAGCAGCGCCGGGCCGACCATCCCGGCAGTCTCCGAGGACGGCAGACAGCCGATGAGGAACGTGACGACGCCCATGAGCACCAGGCAGAACATCATCACCTTCTTGCGCCCCGCCCGGTCGCCGAAGTGTCCGACGAAAACGGCGCCGATGGGACGCGCGATGTAGGAGATGCCGAACGTCGCCAACGACAGCAGCAGCGGGTTCTTCGCGCCCTCGAAGAACACGTGCGGGAACACCAGTGCGGCAGCCGAGGCGAAGATGTAGAAGTCGTAGTACTCGAGCAGGCTGCCGAAGAAGGCGGCCTTCGCGGCCTTCTTCGCGTTGGTGGGATCAGCGTTGGGGTCGACGGACGAGCGGCCTGTGCCGTCACCGTTGCGACCGGAGGCGCCGGTGCCGTAGTCGATGGTCATCGATACTCCTGGGGAGCGAGGAATGTGAACACTGGCCGCTCGAAATGAGCAGGTGTCCGTGGGTCGTAGAAGCAAGGTAACCCAGGTCACAGGCTCGAGTCAATAATGGTCGAAATGGTTAGTTCATACTTTTCCGGGTTGCTGCAGGTAGGCCAGGACGACGTCGCCGATCATCGCGCGCAGGTGGGGACGGTTCTCCGCGCCGGTGAGATCCCAGTCGAACAGGGCCTTGAACGTGTACCGATTCGCCACCCGGAAGACGCAGTACGAGCTGATGAGCATGTGGATGTCGAGCGCCGTCGTGTCGGTGCGGAAGATGCCCGCGTCCTGCCCTCGCTGGAGGATTCGATCGAGCGTGCGGATCGCCGGCGCCTGAGTCTCGGGGAGGCCCTCGGCCTGGACGAGATTGACGCCGCGATTCGTGTTCTCGATCGCGACGAGGCGGATGAAGTCGGGGTGCGCCTCGTGATGGTCGAACGTCAGCTCGGCGAGCGCCCGGATGGCCTCGGCCGGCTCGAGGTGGTCGACGTCGAGCTGGGACTCCTCGTAACGAATCTCCTCGTAGGCGCGCTGCAGGACCGCCCGGTACAGGCCGTCCTTGTCGCCGAAGTAGTAGTAGAGCATCCGCTTCGTGGTGGCGGTCTTCGCCGCGATCTCGTCGATGCGGGCCCCGGTCAGGCCCTTGTCGGCGAACTCCGTCATCGCCACCTTCAGGATGTTCTCCCGGGTCTTCTCGGGATTGCGCGTGCGCTTGGCCGCCTGCTTTTCGGCGGGTGCGCCCGTGGTCTCGCTTCGTGTCATTCCTGAAACTCCTGCCTGTGCTGTCTTCCGCGCGATATGGACGTATGCTACCGTGACATAACTCACTAGATAGTTAATTAGTTCTCGCACCCTTCCCGGAAGTGATCCCCATGACCTCTCGTGACCTCGATGCCCCCAACGCCCGCCCGTCCTACCTGTGCGGTCTGATCGGCACCGGGATCTCGAAATCGCTGACCCCGCCGCTTCACGAGGCCGAGGGTCGCGCGCAGGACGTCGGGTACGTCTACCGGATCCTCGACCTCGACACCCTGGGCATGGGCGTCGAGGCACTGCCGCGGCTCCTCGACGCCGCCAAGCTCCTCGGATTCAACGGGCTCAACATCACGCACCCCTGCAAGCAGGCGATCATTCCGCTGCTCGACGACCTGTCCGACGACGCCCGCAAACTCGGCGCGGTCAACACGGTCCACATCGACGGCGGACGCCTCATCGGCCACAACACCGATTGGTCCGGATTCGCGCGCAACATGGACGAGGGCCTCGAAGGTGCGCCCATGAACCGTGTCGTGCAACTCGGGGCGGGCGGGGCCGGTGCGGCCGTCGCCTACGCCGCACTGACCCGGGGCGTCGGACACTTCACGATCATCGACGCCGACGCCACGCGCTCGGCCGCTCTGCGTGACTCGCTCGCAGCGCTGTTCCCGGACCGGGAGATCGTGGCCGGCGACCTCGCCGCCGTTCCCGCCGCGGTCGGTGCCGCCCAGGGCCTCATCCACGCGACGCCGCTCGGCATGGCGCACCATCCCGGCATGGCGCTCGACGCCGCGCTGCTGCGCCCCGACCTGTGGGTCGCGGACGTCGTCTACCGTCCGGCCGAGACCGAACTCCTCCGCCGCGCCCGCGAGATCGGCGCCCGGACACTCAGCGGAATCGGCATGACCATCGGTCAGGCCGTCGACTCCTTCCGGATCTTCACCGGCCTCGAACCGGACGCCCAGCGGATGCGTGAGCACATGGGTCTGCTGTTGGAGGCGGAGGACGCCGCCGCGCTCGCGGGCGCGTAAGGCTCATGCGTGCCACCGTGGCGCAGACTGTCACGGTGAGGTTATTGCTGCTGGCCGACACTCATGTCCCGAAACGGGCGCGAGACCTGCCCGCCCGGGTGTGGGACGAGGTCGACCGCGCCGACGTGGTGATCCACGCCGGCGACTGGGTCGATCTCCCCACGTTCGAGGCGTTACGGTCGCGCTCGGCGCGGCTCGTGGCGTGCTGGGGCAACAACGACGGCGACGACCTGCGCGCCCTGATGCCGGAGCGGGCCGACGTGACCCTGGACGGAGTGCGCATCACCGTCGTGCACGAGACCGGAGCCTCCACCGGCAGGGAGAAACGGATGTCGGCCGCCTACCCGGACACCGACGTCCTGATCTTCGGGCACAGCCACATTCCCTGGGACACCACCACCGAAACCGGTCTGCGACTGCTGAACCCGGGATCGCCGACGGACCGACGCCGTCAGCCGCACTGCACGTACATGACCGCCACCGTCCGCAACGGGAAACTCGGCGACGCGGAGTTGCACCGGCTGTGACCGGCCCCGAACGCACATCGGCGAGCAGGCCCGGAGCCTGCTCGCCGATGCGCGTGTGCTGTGAGCTGCCGAATCAGACCCGCTCGAACACCGCGGCCAGGCCCTGGCCGCCGCCGATGCACATGGTCTCGAGCCCGTAGCGGGACTCGCGACGGTCCATCTCCCGCAGGAGGGTGGCGAGGATGCGACCGCCGGTGGCGCCGACGGGGTGCCCGAGCGAGATGCCGGACCCGTTGGGGTTGAGGCGTGCGTCGGTGGGGTCGAGGTCCCAGCTGCGGAGAACGGCGAGGGTCTGCGCGGCGAAGGCCTCGTTCAGTTCGATGACACCCATGTCGGACAGCGACAGTCCGAGCTGACCGAGGGCCTTCTCCGTCGCGGGCACCGGGCCGATGCCCATCGTGCGCGGCGGGACGCCGGCGACGGCCCACGACGCCATCCGGGCGAGGGGCTTCAGTCCCAATTCCTTCGCCTTCTCGGCGGTCGTCACGATGCACACGGCGGCGCCGTCGTTCTGGCCGCTCGCGTTGCCTGCGGTGACGGTGGAGGCGGAGTCGATCTTGGAGCGGATGGCGCGGAGCTTCGACAGCGACTCCAATGTGGTGTCGGCGCGCGGGTGCTCGTCCTTGTCGACGACGAGCGGGTCCGACTTGCGTTGCGGAACCGTCACTCCGACGATCTCCTCGGCGAAGCGACCCGACTCCTGCGCGGCGACGGCACGCTGGTGCGACTGCACGGCGAGCGCGTCCTGGTCCTCGCGGCTGATGTCGAACTCGGCCCGCAGGTTCTCGGCGGTTTCGATCATGCCGCCGGGCACGGGGAAGTTCGCGCCGCCGGCGGTGACGCGCGCGCGGGCGAGCCGGTCGGCGAGTTGCACCCCTTCACCCTTGACGCCCCAGCGAATGTTCGGGTTGGTGTAGAACTCGGCCTGGCTCATGGATTCGGCGCCGCCGGCGAGCACGAGGTCGTTGCCGCCGGACGCCACCTGCAGCACGGCGGTGATGACGGCCTGCAGGCCGGATCCGCAGCGACGATCCACCTGCATGCCGGGGACGTCGATGCCGAGTCCGGCGTCGAGGGCCGCGATCCGGCCGATGGCCGGTGCCTCTCCGCCCGGGGACGCCTGACCGAGGATGACGTCGTCGATCTGGCTGCCGTCGATGCCGGTGCGTTCGACGAGCGCCGTGATGACGGTGGCGGCGAGGCTCTGGGGAGTGAGGTCCTTGAACACTCCACCGAACCGCCCGACCGGCGTCCGGAGGGGCTCGCAGATTACGACGTCACGCATGAAAAGGCCTTTCGTGAAGAATCCTCGGACAACGTCAACGGTTGACGGTGGCGAGGTCCTGTTCGATGTCGGTTGCGGTGATCCGCAGCGACGGGATGAGATCGGAATGCAGATCCTCGAGGCTGTACCGTGCGGCCGGCGTCGAGATGTTCACCGCGGCGACGGTGAGCCCGGAGGCGTTGCGGATCGGTGCGGCCATCGACCGCAGGCCCGCCTCGAGTTCCTGGTCGAGAACGCAGATGCCGTCCGCGCGGACCGCGAGAATCGCGGCCTTCAGGTCGTCGCGGGCCGTGATCGTGCGCTCGGTGAGGCGCTGGATATCGAGTTTCTCGAGGTACGCGTCGAGTTCGTCGTCGGGCAGTCCCGCCAGCAGGACGCGGCCCATCGACGTCGCGTACGCCGGCAGCCGGGTGCCGATGGTGATGCCGACCGTCATGATCCGGCTGACGGGCACACGGGCGACGTACACGATGTCGGCGCCGTCGAGGATCGACACCGAAGACGACTCGTGGACCTTGTGGCTCAACTTCTCCAGGTGCGGCTGCGCGACCTCCGGAAGCGACAGGCTCGACAGGTAGCTGTACCCGAGTTCGAGGACCCGCGGCGTGAGCCAGAACGCGGAACCGTCCGTGGCCACGTAGCCGAGTTCGACGAGGGTGAGAAGGAACCGGCGCGCGGTGGCGCGGGTCAGCTCGGTGGCGCGGGCGACGTCGCTGAGTGTGCGCCGCTGGTTCCGGTTGTCGAAGCAGCGGATCACGGCGAGGCCCCGGGCCAGCGACTGCACGTAGTCGGGGGACGGGAGGATCTTCTCCGTCGGTTCGGTAGCTGTCATGTCTGCGAATCCTCCACTGTCGACTCGGCGGCCAGGTCGGCGAGGGCCTGCTTGCCGAGGGCGAACCCGAGATTGCTGTTGGGCACTCCCGCGTAGACGGCGGTGTGGAGGAGGACCTCGCCGATGGTGTCGGCGTCGACGCCCGCGCGGAGGGCGGCCCGGATGTGCATGTCGAGTTCGTGCTCGTTACCGACCGCGGTGAGGACGGCGATCGTGAGCAGTCGGCGCAGTTCGTGGTCCAGCCCGGGGCGCGACCAGATATCGCCCCATGCGGTGCGGGTGATGAAGTCCTGGAACGGTGCCGTGAAGTCGGTGGTCCCCGCGACGGAGCGGTCCACGTGGGCGTCGCCGAGCACCGAGCGGCGCACCGTCATGCCCTGTGCGTGCGCGGCGCGTCGTCCGCGCGCGTACCCGCCGCCGGCGATGTGTTCGCGCAGCAGCGCCGTGACAGCGCCCGCCTGCTCGAGGTTCGCGACGTGGGCGGCGGGGGAGAGCACCTCGAACCGGGCGCCGGTGATGCCGTCCGCGAGGATCTGCATGACCGACGGCGGGGTGGACGGATCCTCCTCGCCCGCGATCACCAGCGTCGGTGCGCTGATGCGGGAGAGGTCGGCGGTGAAGTCCCAGTCGGCGAGGGCGTCGCAGCACGCGGCGTATCCCTCGGGCGACGTCGACGCGATCATCTCGCGGTAGTGCCGGACGAATTCCGGGTCCCGCTTGGCCAGTCCCTCGCTGAACCACCGTGCGACGACGGCATCTGCGAGCGACTCGGGACCGTCGGCGCGCGACGCGGCGGCCCGCTCGATCCATCCCTGCGGTTCGCCGAATTTCGCGGCGGTGCACAGCAGCGACAGCGACAGCACCCGCCGCGGGGTGTGCGCGCCGAGCCACTGGGCGATCGCGCCGCCCATGGACAGTCCGACGAAGTGGGCGGCGTCGACTCCGAGGGAGTCGAGCAGGGCGAGAACGTCCTCGGACAGTTCGCGGACGGAGTACGGGCCGTCCGGTGCGGGCGACTCGCCATGGCCCCGCTGATCGACGGCGACGACCCGGCATTCGTCGGACAGTGCCGCGATCTGCGGGTCCCACATGGACCGGTTGGAGCCGAGCGATCCGAGCAGGACGACGACGGGGGCGTCCGCCGCGCCGTTGCGGGGTCCGGAGATTTCGTGTGCGAGTGCGACTGTCATCGCGTTCCTTCCCGGCCGCGGGCCACTGTCTCCAGTGCGCGGTCGACGATGTCGTGGGCGTGGCCGAGGTACCCGGCAGGGTCGAGCAGGGCGCGGATCTCGTCCGCAGGCAGGTATTCGAGGAGCCCCGGATCCTCGTCGAGACGGTGTCCGCTCCGGCACGCGGCGGTGACCAGGTCACGCGCATTGTCGGTGTGGACGGACAGGGCTCCGGTGACCCGTTCCGCGAGGAGCAGGCCACCGGTGATGTCGAGGTTGCGGGCCATTGCGTCGGGGTGCACGTTCAGTCCGCCGAGCGAGTCGGCGATCCGTGCGACGGCGCCACCGGTGAGGCGCAGCAGGTCGGTGAGGGTTTCCCACTCGGCGTGCCAGGGGCCGGCGGCGCGTTGCTGTTCGTGATCCATCGAGCCGAGGATCGTCGCGACGAGTCCCGGTGTGCGGCGGGCCGCGGCGCGGGCGGCGATCGCGGCCACCGGATTGCGCTTGTGCGGCATGGCCGAAGAACCGCCGGGTGATCCTTCGCTGACCTCGCCGACCTCGGTGGTCGACAGGAACACGAGGTCGGTGGCGATCTTCGACACCGCGCCCGCGGCCGTTCCGAGCGCCGACGCGAGCAGCGCGATGCGGGTGCGGTCGGTGTGCCAGGGCACGTCCTGGCGCGCGAGTCCGAGTTCGTCGGCGAGGACGTCGGCGACGTCGAGGCCGTGCGGGTAGAGCGCGGCGGACGTTCCGGCCGCGCCTCCCAGTTGCACGGGAAGGCCGTCGAGTGCGTCGAACAGCGCGCGAGAAGCCCTGTGCAGCGCGGTCATCCACCCGGCGGCGAGGACGCCGAACGTGGTGGGCAGGGCCTGCTGGCCGAGGGTGCGGCCGGCGATCGGGGTGCCGCGCTGGGCCCGCGCGAGGGCCTCGGCGCACAGCGCCGCCTCGTCGAGGGACGCCAGCACGTGCGCGCCCGACCGACGGCACAGCAGTATCAGGGCGGTGTCGAGAATGTCCTGACTCGTGGCGCCCTTGTGCACGTGGTTTCCGGGCACCCCGGCATCGGCGGCCGCGACCTCGCTGCGGAGCAGTTTCACCAGCGGGATCACCGGATTGCCGCCCGCGGCGGCCGCGTCGCCGAGCGCCGCGACGTCCACGGAGCCGTCGGCGACGATGCGCGCGAACACCGAGGAGATCGCGTCGGCGGACACGGCGGGGATGACGCCGCACTTCGCCTCCGCCCGGGCCAGTGCCCCCTCGACCTCGACCATCGCGGTGACCCACGCCCGGTCGGAGAGCAGCGCCGACAACTCGCCGGCACCGAACGTCGGATCGAACAGGGCACCCCGGGAGGTCTCCGGAGAGTTCACGCGCGACACCTTTCTGGGTTTGCGGCCGATTACAGGGCGAAGAACGGGGTTTCCCGTCCGTCCGTATCCTGCACGTGAATCGTCAGGTGGTAACCGCGATCGGTCTTCTCCGCGATCAGCTTGGGGCGGTCGGCTTCCGGGACGACGGAGAGCACGGGGTCCGAGGCGTGGGCGTCCGTGTCCTCGGGGAAGTAGAGACGCGTGTAAAGGCGCTCGAGCATGCCGCGGGCGAACAGTCCGACGTTGATGTGCGGGGCCTCGACTGCGCCGTCCTCGGCGGGAAGGGTGCCCGGCTTGACGGTGTGCACCACGATCGTGCCGCTCTCGTCGGCGAACACGCGTGCCAGGCTGCGGAATCCGGCGGGGGTCGCCTCGGCGGCACCGCGCGGATCGGCAGGACTGTCGAACCGCCCCGCGGCGTCGGCCTGCCAGGTTTCGATCATCGCGTCGCCGATGGCCTGACCGGCGCCGTCGATGACGTTGAAGGACACGGTGATTCGTCCGGGAGCATCCTCGGGGACGGCGTCGCCGCTGTTCTCCCACGTGGGGAACAGGCCGATGTGGACGTACGGGCCGACGGTCTGGGAGGGGGTGACGCCGAACGGCACCTCGTCCTGGCTCCTGGCGAAGACCGGGTACCGCGGGGCGTCCGGGTTCTGGGTGTCGATCATCAGTGGCCTTCCGCATCTTCGAACGGGGTGGCGTCCTGGCCGCGCAGGACGATGTCGAACTTGAATCCGACGGCCCAGTTCTCCCGGGTCTGGTCGTAGTCGAACGTGCTGATCATCCGCTCGCGCGCCGCTTCGGGCACCGAGTTGTAGATCGGGTCCTGGAAGAAGAACGGATCGTCGGGGAAGTACATCTGCGTGACCAGGCGCTGGGTGAACGCCTGACCGAAGAGCGAGAAGTGGATGTGCGCGGGCCGCCACGCGTTGTGGTGGTTGCCCCACGGGTACGCGCCGGGCTTGATCGTCGTGAACTCGTAGTGGCCCTGCTTGTCGGTCAGGCAGCGCGCGACACCGTTGAAGTGGGGGTCGAGCGGCGCGGGCCAGGAGTCGTTCTTGTGGCGGTAGCGGCCGCCGGCGTTGGCCTGCCACACCTCGATGAGGGTGTCGGGGATGGGCTTCCCGGCGCTGTCGAGGACCCGGCCGTGGACGATGATGCGCTGACCCTGGGCCTCGCCGCCGTTGGCGTGGGTCATGTCGTTCTCACCCGTGGTGACGTCGGCATCGCCGAACACCGGACCGGTGCTCTCGCCGAGTCGCTGCGGGATCAGGATCAGGTCGTTCTTGGGGCTGCGCAGCCGAGTCGTCTTGTACTCGGGGAACAGCAGCGGGGCATTGGCTTCGTGCCCGGCTTGGTAGTGGGCTGGCAGATGCAGCATGGAAGAAGATCCTCACGTTCTCGATGTGAACAGTCGGCCGCTATTCGCACATAGTAGTCGCGTTCTGTGATGGGGCCAACAGGCGGTGCGCGATTTGTTCGCAATGTGGATGGGTGTTCACTACTCGAACATTTTGCGGTAGCCTGGGTCACATGGTCAACAAAGTCTTCGCAACGGCGGCCGAGGCCGTTGCCGACGTCTCCGACGGAGCGTCCCTCGCGGTGGGTGGCTTCGGCCTCGTCGGTATCCCCTCGGTCCTCATCGACGCCCTCCTCGCACAGGGTGCGACCGATCTCGAGACGGTCAGCAACAACTGCGGCACCGACGGATTCGGTCTGGGTCTGCTCCTCGAGCAGCACCGGATCCGGCGCACCATCAGCTCGTACGTCGGCGCCAACAAGGAATTCGCGCGGCAGTACCTCAGCGGTGAGCTCGAGGTCGAGCTCACCCCGCAGGGCACGCTGGCCGAGCGCATGCGCGCAGGGGGAGCGGGCATCCCCGCCTTCTACACCCCCGCCGGTGTCGGAACGCAGGTCGCCGACGGCGGTCTGCCGATCCGCTACGACGGCAAGGGTGGCATCGCGGTCGCCAGCAAGCCCAAGGAGACCCGCGAGTTCGACGGGGAGGCCTTCGTCCTCGAACGCGCCATCCGCACCGACTTCGCACTGGTCCACGCGTGGAAGGGCGACCGGCTCGGCAACCTCGTGTACCGGGAGACGGCCCGCAACTTCAACCCCGACGCCGCGGGCGCCGGTCGCATCACCATCGCGCAGGTCGAACATCTCGTCGAGCCCGGCGAGATCGACCCCGCCGAGGTGCACACCCCCGGCATCTTCGTCCAGCGTGTGGTCGAGGTCGGCAAGCAGGAAACGGGAATCGAGAACAGGACGGTGCGGGCATGAGCTGGACGCGTGACGAGATGGCGGCCCGGGTCGCGGCCGAACTCGAGGACGGACAGTACGTCAACCTCGGCATCGGCATGCCGACTCTGATCCCCGGTCACATCCCGGCGGGCAAGGACGTCATCCTGCACTCGGAGAACGGCATCCTCGGAGTCGGGCCGTACCCCGCCGACGACGAGGTCGACCCCGAACTGATCAATGCGGGCAAGGAAACCATCACCGTGGTGGCCGGCGGCGCGTTCTTCTCCTCGTCCGACTCCTTCTCGATGATCCGCGGCGGCAACGTCGACGTGGCCGTTCTCGGCGCGATGCAGGTCAGCAGTCACGGCGACCTGTCCAACTGGATGGTCCCCGGCGCCATGGTCAAGGGCATGGGCGGCGCGATGGACCTCGTCCACGGTGCGGGCAAGGTCATCGTGATGATGGATCACGTCACCAAGAAGGGTGAGCACAAGATCCTCGAGGAGTGCACGCTGCCGTACACCGGCAAGCGCTGCGTCCAGAAGATCGTCACCGACCTCGCCGTCATCGACGTCACCCCCGACGGACTGCGGCTCGTCGAGACCGCACCCGGTCACAGCGTCGAGGACGTCCAGGCGGCGACCGGCGCGAAACTCCTCGTCGACGCCACCGTCTAGAACAGGCCACCCGTCCCCGCCCGACACGAACCGCGGGCGGCGGCCGGTCGTTCTCGCGCACAATGATGGCGGACCCGTACCCTCTGGGCATGGGTGTGAGCGTGCGGGCCGCGATCAAATCCGACATCCCCGAACTGACGCGGGTCCTCGCCGACGCGTTCTTCGACGACCCCGTCATGGTGTGGATGTGGCCGGATCCCGAGCGCAGGCGGCGCGGCCTGCCGAGGCTGTTCGGGGTGGAGATCCGCCACCACCATCTCGCCGGCGGCGGTGCCGAGGTCGCCGAGGACGGGGACGGCGTGATCCGCGGCGCCGCCATGTGGGATCCGCCGGGCGGCTGGAAGGAGTCGACCTGGTCGTCGCTCGTCAGCCTGCCCGGTCTGATCCGCGCGTTCGGTCCGCGACTGGGCGTCGGCGCCACGGTCAGCGGAACCGTCGAGGACGCGCACCCGGTCGATCCCGTGCACTGGTATCTGGCGACGATCGGAACGTCGAGCGCGGGACGGGGCGGCGGCTACGGGTCGGCGCTGTTGCGGTCGCGGCTCGACCGTTGTGATGCCGAGGGAATCCCGGCGTACCTGGAGTCGAGCAAGAAGGACAACATTTCGTACTACCAGCGGTTCGGCTTCGACGTCACCGGTGAGATCCGGATCCCGGACGGCGGGCCGACACTGTGGGCGATGTGGCGGGAGCCCGTCCGCGCGAACCCTTAGGCTAAGCTCGGCAAGCCTTACCTAAGTGCATCGGAAAACCTGGTAGACGAGAGGGTCGCCGCATGAACGTGGGACAACAGAGGATCGGCGTCAGCCGACGCGGATTCCTCCTGGGTACCGGGGGAGCGCTGCTCGCGTTCGCCGCGGCCTGCAGCAGCCCGGACGGCGGCGACAGTGGCAACGGCGGCGAGCCCGACGGCCCCGTCGTCGCCCACAAGTACGGCAAAACCCAGGTGCCCACGAACCCGCAGCGCATCGTCAGCGTCGGCTACAACGACCAGGACACGATCCTCGCGCTCGGCGGCCCCCTGGCAGGCACGTTCGACTGGTACGGCGACTACCCCTACGGCGTGTGGCCGTGGGCGCAGGACCTCCTCGGCGACGCGAAGCCGGAGATCGTCGGCACGGCGTCCACCAACATCGACTTCGAGAAGGTCGCGGCCGTCGCCCCGGATCTGGTGGTCGGCACCTACTCCGGCCTCACCCAGGCCCAGTACGAGAAGCTCAGCGCCATCGCGCCGACGATCGCGCAGCCCAAGGAGTTCGCCGACTACGGCGTCCCGTGGCAGGACCAGACGCGGATTCTCGGCGACGCACTCGGCAAGAAGGACAAGGCCGCCGAACTGGTGTCCGGTGTCGAGACGCAGTTCGCCGACGTCCGCGCCGCCAACCCGGCGTTCGCGGGCAAGACGGTCCTCGTCGGTGCGCTCAAGGGGCCGGGGCAGTTCGGTGTGTACGGCCCGGAGGACCCGAAGGTCCGCTTCTTCACCGAACTCGGTTTCGTGAACCCCCCTGTGACGGAACAGATCACCGGAAACTTCGCGGAGATCAGCACGGAGCAGCTGTCGCTGGCGAACGTCGACCTCCTCGTCTGGTATGCGGGCGGCGGTTACGGCGACAAGCTGCGCGCGGAACTCGACAAGACGCCGATCTATCAGGAACTCGACGTGGTGAAGGCCGGCCGCACCATCACGCTCGAGGACGCCGCCGCCGAGGCGATGGCGTGGAGCACCGTACTGAGCCTGCCGTATGCGTTGAACGAGATCCCGCCGCGGGTCGCGCCCCTGCTCGCCTGAGACGCGGATGTCCGACGGCGTGAGCCCGGTTCGTGATACCAACGACTCGTGACCGCCATTCCTGAACTCCACGCCGGAACTCCGTTCGATGATCTCGACGACTATCTCGCGCTCGGTCGCGTCGGCGGCCTCGCGCTGTCGGCGGACGGGCGCAGGCTCGTCGTCGCGCAGTCGACGCTCGACGAGAAGTCGACGAAGTACGTCACCGCGCTGTGGGAGATCGATCCCACCGGCGAGTTCGCGGCGCGCCGGCTCACCCGCGGCCGTACCGGGGAGTCCAACGCGACGTTCACCAGCGACGGTGACCTGCTCTTCACGTCTTCCCGGCCGACGCAGGACGAGGACGATCTCCCCGACGACCTGTGGCGACTGCCCGCGCGGGGCGGCGAAGCGGTGATCGTCGCGCGACGCGGCGGCGGCATCACCGGGGTGCGTGCCGCACGGTGCGCACCGCGGTTCGTCGTCACCACCGGCGTTCTCGGTGGATCCGGCGACGCCGCCGACGACGAGCGGGTGCGCGCCGAGCGCAAGGAGAAGAAGGTCTCGGCGATCCTGCACACGGGCTACCCGATCCGCTACTGGGACCACGATCTCGGTCCCGACGTGCCGCACCTGCTGTCCGCCCCGCTGGACGCGCTCGCGGAGAACGGGCAGGAGCCGCAGCTCACCGATCTCACGCCGATGCCGGGTCCGGCGCTGCGGGAGGCGAACTACGCGCTGAGCGACGACGGCGCGTTCGTCGTGACGTCGTGGACGGTTCCCGGTCCGCTCGCGTCGATCCGGAACATCCTGGTGCGCGTCGACACCGAGACGGGGGCGCGCACCGTCCTCGTCGACGACGGCGACGCCGACCTGTCGGACCCGGTGATCTCCCCGGACGGACGGCACGTGGTGTTCACGCGGGAATCGCATGCGACACCCGACTCCGCGCCGCGATTCACGCTGCACCGGTACAGCTTCGACACCGGCACCGTCGCGGACGTGGCGCCCGGGTGGGACCGGTGGGCCACGTCCGTGGTCTGGTTGTCCGATGGTTCGGGTCTCCTCGTGACCGCCGACGACCGTGGGCGGGCACCGATCTTCGTCCTCCGCGACGGCGCGGACCCCACGCCGGTCACGACCGACGACTCCGCGTACACCGACCTGCAGGTCGCTCCGGACGGGTCCACGGTGTTCGCGCTGCGGGCGTCGTACGCGGCGCCGCCGCACCCGGTGCGCATCGACATCACCACCGGCGCCGTGTCGCTGCTGAAGGCGCCCGCGGACCTCCCCGAACTCCCGGGCACGCTGACGGAGGTCGAGACGGTCGCCGCGGACGGCGCAGTGGTGCGGGCGTGGCTCGCGGTGCCGACCGGTGCCTCCGCCCACGCGCCGGTGCCGCTCGCGCTGTGGGTGCACGGCGGCCCCCTGGGTTCGTGGAACACCTGGTCGTGGCGCTGGAACCCGTGGCTGCTGGTGGCGCGGGGATACGCCGTGCTGCTGCCGGATCCGGCGCTGTCCACCGGCTACGGGCAGGAGTTCGTCGAACGCGGCTGGGGCAAATGGGGCAAGGCGCCGTTCACCGATCTCATGTCGATCACCGACGCCGCGGTGGCGCTGCCCGAGATCGACGAGAAGCGCACCGCGGCGATGGGCGGATCGTTCGGCGGATACATGGCCAACTGGATCGCCGGGCACACCGACCGGTTCAAGGCGATCGTCACCCACGCGAGCCTGTGGGCGCTGGACCAGTTCGGTCCCACCACCGACGCCGCCTGGTACTGGCAGCGGGAGATGACGCCCGAGATGGCGGTGGAGAACTCGCCTCACCTGTACGTCGCGGACATCGTGACGCCGATGCTGGTCATCCACGGCGACAAGGACTTTCGCGTCCCGATAGGCGACGGGTTACGGCTGTGGTTCGAGCTGCTGTCGGAGTCGGGGTTGCCCGCGGACGACGACGGAGTCACCGACCACCGCTTCCTCTACTTCCCGGATGAGAACCACTGGATCCTCACCCCGCAGAACGCGAAGGTCTGGTACCAGGTGGTGCTGTCGTTCCTCTCGGAGCACGTGCGGGGCGAGGACGTCGCGCTGCCCGAGATCCTGGGCACGTAACCGGTTCGCAGGGGTCGCGCCGAGGCGGAGTCACGGCCGCCTCTCGCGGCCCCGGTCGAATTCCTTGCCGCCCCACACCCCGGATTGAGCGGTCGCCCTGGCGAAGAGCTCACAGCGGATCCGCAGCGCGCAGTGGCGGCACACGTCGCGCGCGTACGCGAAATCCTCGGTCGGGAAGGGGAACCACCGGTCCGGCTCGGGGTCGTCGCGGCACGCGGCGTCGACCCACCCGGCGGGGTCGTCGGAGGCGGGCAGCAGTGTGGACAGGGTCGTGTCCAGGACGTCGGTCATCGGGAGATCTCCCCTTTCCGGGAGAAGTCGGTCGGTGGAGGCGGAATGCCCGAGAATCTCGCGGCTACACCGCCGCGAGATTCCGCAGATCTGCCGTTGCGCCTTCGGCTCCCACAGGAGCGGCATTCCCGCCTCCTCCGGCGTGCGGTCGGCCTTCCGCTGGTTGCAGGGGGCGCAGCACGCCACGAGGTTGGCCCACGTGTTCGGGCCGCCCCGGCTCCTCGGCTCTCGATCGGCCACCGTCTCGGCGGCGCCGACACTGATCAGCACCACTGCGCGCTCCGCGGGAATCTCACAGGGCGCCTCGTATGTGACGTTGAGGACCAGCACCGCGACGCGCGACCAATTGCCGGCGTCGAGCGTGGTCGAGGGCGCGTTACGGGATACGTACCTCACGGGTGTTTCTCGGTTCTGTCGTCGGTTCGCGGCGGTGGAGTCACGCCGGGCGACGGTCGTCGATGAGGGCGTGTCAGGCGGTGCGGTGGGGCTTCGCGGCGGGCATGAGCCCGCGTTCGCCTTGCCGGCCGACGGGGAAGGAGGAGGCGTTGCCGGGGCCTGCCGGGCGCAACGCGACCGCGTGGGCAGTGGGCCGTGCGCGCATCGCTACTTCCTTCCTCGAGTCGACGTGTGAACTAATCGGAACACGTCGAGCATGGCACACCGCCGCGCCCGCGTCCTGGCATTTTCCGTGCCGCGGGACCCGCGAACTGGGGCCCTTCTAATCGGACAGGATGCGCGACACGTCCGATGGATGCGGTGAAGTGGCCGTTCAATCGCTACGGTGTTCGATACGTACCCCGAATGAAGGAGACATCGTGGCACTTCCCCAGCTCACTGACGAACAGCGGGCAGCAGCTCTCGAGAAGGCCGCCGCCGCTCGTAAGGCACGCGCGGAGCTCAAGGACAAGCTCAAGTCCGGTGACATCACCCTCAAGCAGGTCCTTTCCAAGGCTGATGTCGACGACATCATCGGAAAGACCAAGGTCAGCGCCATCCTGGAAGCCCTGCCGAAGATCGGCAAGGTCAAGGCTCAGGAGATCATGGCCAACCTCGAGATCGCGCCGACTCGTCGCCTCCGTGGCCTCGGTGACCGTCAGCGCGACGCCCTGCTGGCGCACTTCAGCTGACACGTTTCCCGGGTGTCCGCCCCACGTCGTCCGGCGCCGGGGTGGGCACCCGGATGCTTTCCCCCTCATTCCTTCGATCGAGTGCAACCTGAGGGTTGCGCAAGGAACCGCCGATGTGCAACCGTGGGGTAGCACATTGTCGAGAGGTGAGGATGATCATGAGCGTTCCGGATGCGTCCCAGGACAGGATCGAGCGCGAGATTCAGATCGACGCCCCCATCGAGCGGGTGTTCCGGCTGGTGAGTGAACCCGGCTGGTTCATCGGCGACGGGGATCCCGGCAAGACCACCACCACACGCGAAGGTGACGTCTTCGTCGTGGACTTCCCGCCGTACGGGCGTTTCCCGATACTTCCCGTGAAGTCCGACGCACCCCACTACGTCTCGTTCCGCGGCGGAGACGATCCCGCGCGGCCGCTGGTGGAGGGCGCGTCCACTCTGGTCGAGTTCTTCCTGTCCGAGCGGGACGGCGGCACCCGCCTGCGTGTCGTCGAGTCCGGATTCGCCGCCCTGTACCCGAGCGCCGAGCGTCGCGCCTCCGCTATCGAGGGGAATGTCGAAGGCTGGGAGATTCAACTCGCGTTCGCCAAGCGGGACGCCGAAAGTGGCCGGGGCGAATAGTTCGGCGGTTGATGTGTCGACCTCGCTGACCGCAGTCGGGGAGTGTGAACTCGGGTCGTTGTGTCGGATCCATTGGTGAGCAACGGGTCTGGGGTACGGCCCGAGCGTTCCCCGGTCGTGGTTCTGACCGGTTACGGCCGGGTGTGAACAGCGTGTCGCCGCCGATGGGCGGGTGTTTCGATGCATACTCGATATTCTCGAGTGGTTGCCGCATCGGATGCGGCAGACGAACCGGAGGAATCCCTTGAACGACCACCACGTGCAGCTCTTCTCCGAGCTGCACAGCACCGCAGGGTCCCAGGCAGGCGGAGAAGACGCCGGCGAGGCGCTGCGTCCCGTCGACCCGGAGCACCGCACCGCCACCGAGGTGCACCGCGCACTGTTCAGCGACCAGTAGCCGGGCCGCACGGTAGCCCCGTCGTGGGTCGTCGGTGCGTTCATTAGACTCGACGGGTGACCAGTGCAGCTCCAGAAAATCCCCAGAACCGTGCCGATGCCCTCCCGAAGAGCTGGGACCCCAGTTCCGTCGAGGATGATCTGTATCAGGGCTGGGTAGACGCCGGTTACTTCCGCGCGGACCCCCACAGTGAGAAGCCGGGCTACTCCATCGTTCTGCCGCCGCCCAACGTGACCGGCAGCCTGCATATGGGTCACGCTCTCGACCACACGTTGATGGACGCACTGAGCCGCCGCAAGCGGATGCAGGGCTTCGAGGTGCTGTGGCTGCCGGGCATGGACCATGCGGGCATCGCGACGCAGACCGTGGTCGAGAAGCAGCTCGCCGTCGACGGCAAGACGAAGGAAGACTTCGGCCGCGAACTGTTCATCGACAAGGTGTGGGACTGGAAGCGGGAGTCCGGTGGCACCATCGGCGGTCAGATGCGCCGCATCGGTGACAGCGTCGACTGGAGCCGCGACCGCTTCACCATGGACGACGGGCTCTCGCGCGCCGTCCAGACCATCTTCAAGCGCATGTACGACGACGGTCTGATCTACCGGGCCGAGCGGCTCGTCAACTGGTCGCCCGTGCTGCAGACCGCGATCTCCGACATCGAGGTGAAGTTCGAGGACGTCGAGGGTGAGCTGGTCTCCCTGCGGTACGGCTCACTGAACGACGACGAACCGCACGTCGTGGTCGCCACCACCCGTGTCGAGACGATGCTCGGCGACACCGCCGTCGCCGTCCACCCCGACGACGAGCGGTACAAGCACCTGATCGGGACCACGCTCGAGCACCCCTTCACCGGCCGCGACATCCCGATCATCGCGGACGAGTACGTCGACCCCGAATTCGGCACCGGCGCCGTCAAGATCACTCCGGCTCACGATCCCAACGACTTCGAGATGGGCCTGCGGCACAACCTGCCGATGCCGACCATCATGGACAAGACCGGCAAGATCGCCGACACGGGAACGCAATTCGACGGTCTCGACCGCTTCGAGGCGCGGGTCAAGGTGCGGGAGGCGCTCGCCGAGCAGGGGCGCGTTGTCGCGGAGAAGCGGCCCTACCTGCACAGTGTCGGGCATTCCGAGCGCACCGGCGAGTCCATCGAGCCGCGCCTGTCGCTGCAGTGGTGGGTGAAGGTCGAATCCCTCGCGAAGGCGGCGGGTGACGCGGTCCGCAACGGTGACACCGTCATTCACCCGGCAAGTCAGGAACCGCGATGGTTCGCCTGGGTCGACGACATGCACGACTGGTGCATCTCGCGTCAGCTGTGGTGGGGTCACCGGATCCCGATCTGGTACGGCCCCGACGGCGAGGTCGCGTGCTTCGGACCGGACGAGACCGCGCCCGAGGGCTGGGTGCAGGACCCCGACGTCCTCGACACCTGGTTCTCCTCCGGGTTGTGGCCGTTCTCGACCATGGGCTGGCCCGAGAAGACGCCGGAGCTGGAGAAGTTCTATCCCACAAGCGTTCTCGTCACCGGTTACGACATCCTGTTCTTCTGGGTGGCGCGAATGATGATGTTCGGTACGTACGTGTCGGAGGACGACGCCATCGCGGGGCGGGGCGAGCGAAGCGACGGGGTGTTCAGCGAAGGCAAGTCCGGACCGCAGATGCCGTTCCAGGACGTGTTCCTGCACGGCCTCGTTCGCGACCAGTTCGGCAAGAAGATGTCGAAGTCGCGGGGTAACGGCATCGACCCCCTCGACTGGGTCGACCGCTTCGGCGCCGACGCGCTCCGCTTCACGCTGGCCCGCGGCGCCAATCCCGGCAGCGACCTGTCCGTCGGCGAGGATCATGCACAGTCGTCCCGGAACTTCGCGACCAAGCTGTTCAACGCGACCAAGTTCGCTCTCATGAACGGGGCCGCGCCCGCGCCGCTGCCCGCACGAGGCGAACTGACCGATGCGGACCGGTGGATCCTCGACCGCCTCGACCGGGTGCGCGGCGACGTCGACGCAGCCTTCGACCGGTACGAGTTCAGCAAGGCGTGCGAGGCGCTGTTCCACTTCGCGTGGGACGAGGTCTGCGACTGGTACCTCGAACTTGCCAAGGTGCAGTTCGCCGAGAACGACACGGTCGCGGCGAATACGAGGGCCGTGCTCGGCAACGTTCTCGACGCGCTGCTGCGCCTGCTCCACCCGGTCATCCCGTTCGTCACGGAGACCCTGTGGAAGGCGCTCACCGGAAACGAGTCCGTCGTCGTGGCGCAGTGGCCGCAGGCGGGGGATGCCGCCGCGGATGTGGTTGCGGCGCAGCGTGTAGAGGACATGCAGCGACTGGTGACCGAGGTACGCCGGTTCCGCAGCGATCAGGGTCTCAAGCCGTCGCAGCGGGTGCCCGCGCGGATCAGCGGGATCACCGAGGCCGATCTGGACACCCAGCTCGCCGCCGTCACGTCGCTGGCCCGGCTGACGGACCCGGAGGACGGTTTCGCCGCGTCGGCCTCGGTGGAGGTGCGCCTGAGCAAGGCGACCGTCACCGTCGACCTCGACACGTCCGGCAACGTCGACCTCGGCGCCGAGAAGGCGCGGTTGGAGAAGGACCTCGCGGCCGCGCAGAAGGAACTCGCCGGGACCACCGCGAAACTCTCCAACGAGGCGTTCCTGGCCAAGGCCCCCGACTCCGTCAAGGACAAGATCCGGACGCGTCAGCAGATCGCGACAGAAGAAATCGAACGCATCACCAAGCGATTGAAGGAGCTGGAAGGCGCGTGACCTCGCCCGACTTCACGCCGGAGGAAGTCAGTCCGGTCGACCTCGCAGAGTTGACGCTGGTTGAGGCGGAACTCGACAAGCGGTGGCCCGAGACGAAGATCGAGCCGTCGCTGAGCCGGATCGCGGCGCTGATGGACATCCTCGGGTCCCCGCAGCACGGGTACCCGGCGATCCACGTCACCGGCACCAACGGCAAGACGTCGGTGACGCGGATGATCGACGCACTGCTCACCGCGCTGCACCGGCGCACGGGCCGCACCACCAGCCCGCACCTGCAGCTCGCCACCGAGCGGATCAGCATCGACGGACGCCCGGTGTCGCCGCGCCGCTACGTCGACACGTACCGGGAGATCGAACCGTACGTCCAGATGATCGACCAGCAGTCGCAGGCCGCGGGCGGCCCGGCGATGAGCAAGTTCGAGGTGCTCACCGCGATGGCGTACGCCGCGTTCGCGGAGGCGCCCGTCGACGTCGCCGTCGTCGAGGTGGGCCTCGGCGGGCGTTGGGACGCAACCAATGTCATCGACGGGCAGATCGCCGTGATCACCCCGATCAGCCTCGACCATGCGGAGTATCTCGGCGACGACCTCGCCGGGATCGCCGAGGAGAAGGCCGGCATCATCAAGAAGGGCCGCGAGGACGCTCTCGTGCCCAGCGACACGGTCGCCATCCTCGCCCAACAGACGCCGGAAGTGATGGACGTGCTACTTCGCCGTGCCGTCGAGGTGGATGCCGCGGTCGCGCGGGAGGGCTCCGAATTCACGGTGCTCGCCCGGCAGATCGCCGTCGGCGGCCAGCAGTTGGAACTGCAGGGCCTCGGCGGGGTCTACACCGACATCTTCCTGCCCCTGCACGGGGAGCACCAGGCGCGCAACGCGTCGCTCGCGCTCGCGGCCGTCGAGGCGTTCTTCGGTGCCGGCCCGGAACGGCAGCTCGACCAGGACGCGGTCCGGGAGGCGTTCGCGTCCGTCGTCAATCCCGGCCGGCTCGAACGCGTGCGCAGCGCCCCCACCGTCTTCCTCGACGCCGCACACAATCCGGACGGGGCCCGTGCGCTCGCCGCTGCCCTGACCGCCGAATTCGACTTCCGCAAGCTCGTCGGCGTCGTGAGCGTCATGGGGGACAAGGACGTCGACGGCATTCTGTCGGCGCTGGAACCGGTGTTCGACGAGCTCGTGGTGACGCACAACGGTTCGGCGCGGGCGATGGACGTCGAGAATCTCGCCAACCTCGCGGTCGCCAAGTTCGGCGACGAACGCGTCGTGGTGGCGCCGACCCTCGCGGACGCGCTGGAAACGGCGATCGGACTGGCGGAGGAGGTCGCCGAGCCCGGTGAGGCAGTATCGGGAGCGGGCGTCGTGGTCACCGGATCCGTCGTGACCGCCGGTGCGGCCCGCACCCTCTTCGGAAAGGACCCAGCGTGAGCGAGCAGGACCCCCGTACTTCGGAACCGGAGTTCGGCCCGCCGACCAAGGACCCGTGGAAGGGCTTCCGCGGCGTGGTCGCGGGATCCCTGATCCTGGAAGCGATCGTGGTGCTTCTCGCCCTGCCGGTCGTCGCGACGGTCGGCGGCGGACTCACCTGGTGGTCCGGAACGTACCTGGTGGGGCTCGCGGTGCTCATGATCCTCGGGGCCGGCCTGCAGGGCCGCCCCTGGGCGATGAAGTACAACCTGTTGTTGCAGGTGGGGCTCCTGCTCGGATTCTTCGTCCACGTGTCGATCGGTTCGGTCGGAGTGGTCTTCGCGATCCTGTGGGGCTACCTACTCTACTTCCGGCGCAATGTGCGTCAGCGAATGGAGCGGGGCCTGCTGCCGGGTCAGCGCGGCTGACCATTTAGGCTGTGCGCCGTGACTGAGCGCACCCTTGTCCTGATCAAGCCCGATGCCGTTGCCCGCGGATACGTAGGAGAAATCCTCGGTCGTATCGAGCGGAAGGGTCTCACGATCTCCGCGCTCGAGCTGCGCACCGCTCCCGGCGACATCGCCGCCGCCCACTACGCCGAGCACGAAGGCCGCCCGTTCTACCCCGGCCTGCTGGAATTCATCACCGGCGGCCCGCTCGTCGCGGCCGTCCTCGAAGGTCCCCGGGCAATCGCGGCCTTCCGTCAGCTCGCCGGCGGCACCGACCCGGTCGAGAAGGCCGTTCCGGGCACGATTCGCGGTGACTTCGGGCTCGAAGCGCAGGAGAACCTCGTCCACGGCTCCGACTCGGTCGAGTCCGCCGAGCGCGAGATCGCCCTCTGGTTCCCCCAGCTCGCCGCCAACTGACCCACCCTCTCCACCCACCCCTCGATCCACCGACCTGCCCTCCGGGCCGGCGGCGCCATCGTGAACGGAACCTGTTCCAGAACGATACGTGCGCCGCTGGCACGGACCGCGGCACACGTGTGGGATACTGAGGGTGGTCGGACCGCAATTTGTGCACCACGTGGCTTCGACCGGATGACACCACGGCTCGATGCCCTTCATCGCTGCCCCTGCGTCAACAGGAAATACCTGGGCGTATCGGCACGCTGGATGATCAGGCGCTCGCACCGCGGACCACGGCCATCCGCAAGGCACTACATGGGTGTGCAGTGAAAACGGACACTGCACGCGCTGTGTGGAGCGAGACCAGACAATCTCGCGCTCACATTTGGGGCGCGAGTACACATAATGCGCCCTCGCGTGGCCGCGTGACATTCCCTGACAGGGGAGTGGACGCGCCCGGGGGCTGAGGAGACTACGTGGCCGATCAAGCGCCGCCCACAAATTCAGAGCCGAACGATACGGCCACCGCCGGGAGCGCGGTTCCCGCTCTTCCGGAGAAGATTCGCGTTCACGCCCTCGCGAAGTTGCTGGGCGTCACGAGCAAGCAGGTTCTCGCCGAGGCCGCGGCCCTCGGACTGGAACTGCGCAGTGCGCAGTCGAGCCTGCAACGCGAGATCGCCGAGCGGGTATATGCAGGATTCACCGCTGCGGAGACCGCTCCCGCCGAGGTTGCACCGGAGGCACCCGTCGAGGAAGCTCCCGTTGAGCCGGCTGTGGCACCGGAGTCTCCCGCCGAGGAAGCCCCGGCCCCGGAAAGTCCAGCTCAGGGAAGTCCGGCTCAGGAAAGTCCGGAACCTGTCGCCGAGGAGGCCGCGGTTTCCGAACCCGACCTCGGGCGCGACCTGTTCACCACCGCCGCCTACCAGGCCGAGGCGCCCGCTGCCGAGGAACCGGCCGAGACTTCCGCCGTGTCTCAGGTCCCGCTCTTCCTGCAGCCCGACCTCGCGGCGGTCGAGACGCCGCCGCGTCGCCGGCGCAGTCGCCGGGACGCCGGGACGCCGGAACCCACCACCGAGCAGCCGCCCGTCGCCGAGGCGCGCGAGGACGTCGCCGAGCCCGCGAAGGCCACGGACACCGGCACCGCAGACACCGAATCGGACGAGTCCGACGTCGACGGCGATCAGCCGCGCCGACGCCGTCGCGGCCGTCGCGGCCGTGGTCGCGGACGGGGCGAACAGCTGAACGAGCAGGACACCGATACCGACACCGAGGGTGCCGAGGCCGAGGAGTCTGCGCGCGAGGGCCGTGAGGACAAGGGCACCGAGAAGGGCGCGGAGACCCCGAGCCCGGAGCCCGAGGAGAAGCCGAAGAATGAGTCCGAGGAGAAGCCCGCGGACGCCGAGCAGGCGGAAGCGGAGTCCGGGGACGAAGAGACCGGCGAGGGTGACTCCGACGGTTCGAGCCGTCGTCGCCGCCGTCGGCGCCGTCGCAAGTCCGGTGGCGAGGGGTCGGGAGACGCCACGTCCGAGGACGATCCGCCGAACACCGTCGTCCACGAGCGTGAGCCCCGCAACAAGAGCCGCTCGAAGGACGAGGTCCAGGGCATCACCGGTTCGACGCGGCTCGAAGCGAAGCGTCAGCGTCGCCGCGACGGCCGCGATGCCGGTCGTCGCCGTCCGCCGATCCTCACCGAGTCGGAGTTCCTGGCACGCCGCGAGGCCGTCGACCGCGTCATGGTCGTGCGCGACCGTCTCGCCGCCGGGCAACCGCACGCGACGACGCAGGTCGCCGTGCTCGAGGACGGTGTCCTCGTCGAACACTTCGTGACCACGTCGGCGTCTGCCTCGATGGTCGGCAACGTGTACCTCGGACGCGTCCAGAACGTGCTGCCCAGCATGGAAGCGGCGTTCATCGACATCGGCCGCGGCCGCAACGGCGTGCTGTACGCGGGTGAGGTCAACTGGGAGGCCGCCGGCCTCGGTGGCAACTCCCGCAAGATCGAGCAGGCGCTCAAGCCCGGCGACCAGGTGCTGGTCCAGGTCAGCAAGGACCCGGTCGGGCACAAGGGTGCGCGGTTGACCACGCAGATCAGCCTCGCGGGCCGGTTCCTCGTCTACGTGCCGGGCGGCACGTCCACCGGGATCAGCCGCAAGCTGCCCGACACGGAACGCAAGCGCCTCAAGGACATCCTGCGCGACATCGTGCCCTCGGACGCCGGAGTCATCATCCGGACCGCGTCGGAGGGAGTGAGCGAAGAGGAACTCGCCCGCGACGTGACGCGCCTGCAGGAACAGTGGGCCGGGATCGAGGCGCAGGCAGCGAAGGCGGAATCCGGCAAGTCCGGCAACCCGCAGGCCCTCTACGAGGAGCCCGACCTTCTCGTGAAGGTCATTCGCGACCTGTTCAACGAGGACTTCTCCAAGCTCGTGATCGAGGGCGAGAAGGCCTGGTCGACGGTCGAGTCGTACATCAAGTCCGTCGCGCCCGACCTCATGCCGCGGCTCGCGCAGCACACGTCGGACAACGGTGTCGACGTCTTCGAGGCGCACCGCATCGACGAGCAACTGGCGAAGGCACTCGACCGCAAGGTCTGGTTGCCGTCCGGCGGCACGCTCGTGATCGACCGCACCGAGGCCATGACCGTGGTCGATGTCAACACCGGTAAGTTCACCGGTGCCGGCGGAAACCTCGAGGAGACCGTCACCCGGAACAACCTCGAGGCTGCCGAGGAGATCGTCCGGCAGATGCGTCTGCGGGACATCGGCGGCATGATCGTCGTCGACTTCATCGACATGGTGCTCGAGTCGAACCGCGACCTGGTGCTGCGACGCCTGACCGAGGCCCTGGGCCGCGATCGCACCCGCCACCAGGTGTCCGAGGTCACGTCGCTGGGGCTCGTGCAGATGACCCGGAAGAAGCTGGGCACCGGCCTGGTCGAGGCGTTCTCCACGACGTGTGAGCACTGCCACGGCCGCGGCATCATCGTCCACGCCGAGCCGATCGAGGTGAGAACCTCCGATGACACCGGTGCACGCGGGTCTTCCCGCGGCGGCGACTCCGGCGGCTCCCGCAAGAAGCGGGGACGCGACAAGTCGTCCGGCGGGGACGCCCCGCAGGTTCCCGCGCACGAGGAGACCCCGACGGTGGACGCCACCGTGAAGCGGGCTCACCCGGTCGCTCTCGCGATGGCACACCACCATCACGAGGAGGAGGAGGCAGCGCACAAGGCGGAGGCTTCGGCCGCGGACGAGGCGCAGCTGCCCGGGATCGAGGAGGCCGTGGCCGAGGCGCCCGCAGCGGTGGCTGCGGAAGCCGTCGTGGCGCCCGAGGCCGAGGTCGCCGTCGTCGAAGAGGCTGTCGTCGAGGAAGCCGTGGAAGCTGCGGCCGAGGCGCCTGCTGTCGAATCGGCACCGGCCGAAGCGGCACCGGCCGCCGAGACCCCGGAACCCGTCGTGGAGCGCGCACCCGAGCCCACCCCGGAACCCGAGCCCACCCCGGAACCCGAGCCCGCACCGGAGCCGGTGGCCCCGACGCGGCGCAGGAGTCGCCGGGTGTCGAGGGCGGCGGCAGCGCCGGTATCCGAAACCCCCAGCGCCGGGACCGTGTTCGTGATTCCGACGCCGGAGCCCGGCGCGGAGCACGCACCGGAACCGGAGCCGGCCATGTCGGCCTCGACCGTGAGCGGACCGGCGGCGTCCTCTTCGGACGGCGCGGATCCGCAGGCAGCGCCGCGCAAGCCGCGTCGTCGCCGGGCCGCGGCACGTCCGGCAGGCCCGCCGGTCGACGCCGACCACTGATCAGGGAACGCGGGAAGGCAATCGACGCCGGTTTGTACGGAACGGTTGCCTTCCTGTAACCTTGACCAGTCGCTACTCGGCGATGAAGGTCAGCTGTGCCCTCACCTGTGAAGGCTGCGCGATCTCGACCGAGCTAGCCGTCACACCAGACCAGTCGCGCACACTGTGGCGCGAGCAAGTTCGAAGAAGCAAGGGGTAGCCCTCCGATGGCAACGTACGCGATCGTCAAGACCGGCGGAAAGCAGTACAAGGTCGCTGTTGGTGACCTCGTCAAGGTCGAGAAGATCGAGGGTGAGCCCGGCACTGCTGTCTCGCTTGCTCCCGTTCTCGTCGTCGACGGATCCGACCTGACGACCGACGCCGACAAGCTGGCCAAGATCTCGGTCACGGGTGAGGTCGTCGAGCACACCAAGGGCCCGAAGATCCGGATCCACAAGTTCAAGAACAAGACCGGCTACCACAAGCGTCAGGGCCACAGGCAGAAGCTGACGGTCCTCAAGGTCACCGGCATCAAGTAACTAGAGCTTCAGAGCTGATTTCACCCGAGGAGGGTCAAGAACATGGCACATAAGAAGGGTGCATCCAGCTCCCGTAACGGTCGCGATTCAAATGCTCAGCGACTCGGCGTGAAGCGTTTCGGCGGCCAGTCCGTCAGCGCCGGCGAGATCCTGGTGCGTCAGCGCGGAACCCACTTCCACCCCGGCGTCAACGTCGGTCGTGGCGGCGACGACACGCTCTTCGCTCTCTCCGCCGGTGCCGTCGAGTTCGGCACCAAGCGTGGACGCAAGACCGTGAACATCGTTCCGGCGGCGGCAGAGGTCTAGTCCTGCCGCGAGTATGCATCGTCCCGTGAGGGACGTTTCAAGCTCCCAATAGGGGCGGACCTGGGTCGAGATACCCGGTCCGCCCCTATTGTTTGTTTCAGAGTTGTTTGCTTCAGAGTGAGATCAACACAATTGACTGAGGAAGGATCCGGCAGTCATGTCCCGATTCATTGACCGCGTCGTGCTGCACGTCAGCGCCGGAAAAGGCGGCAATGGCTGCGCCTCCGTACACCGGGAGAAGTTCAAGCCACTCGGCGGCCCGGACGGCGGCAACGGCGGGCGTGGCGGTGACGTCGTGCTCGAGGTGGACGGCAACGTCCACACCCTCCTCGACTTCCATTTCCACCCCCACGCGAAGGCCACCAACGGCAAGCAGGGGATGGGAAGCAACCGCGACGGCGCCCAGGGCGACGACCTGATCCTGAAGGTCCCCGACGGCACCGTCGTCCTCGACAAGGACGGCCGGATCCTCGCCGACCTCATCGGTGTCGGCACCCGCTTCGAGGCTGCCCAGGGCGGCCGCGGTGGGCTCGGCAACGCAGCCCTCTCGTCGAAGGCGCGCAAGGCACCGGGCTTCGCCCTCCTCGGTGAGGAGGGAGTCGAGCGGGAACTGGTCCTCGAACTGAAGTCCGTGGCCGATGTCGGTCTCGTCGGATTCCCGTCGGCGGGCAAGTCCTCGCTCGTGTCCGTGCTGTCGGCGGCGAAGCCGAAGATCGCCGACTACCCGTTCACCACCCTCGTGCCGAACCTCGGCGTCGTGTCGAGCGGAGACACCACGTTCACCGTGGCCGACGTGCCCGGGCTGATCCCCGGTGCGAGCGACGGCCGCGGACTGGGACTGGACTTCCTGCGCCACCTCGAGCGGTGCGCCGTGCTGGCGCACGTCGTCGACTGCGCGACCCTGGACCCGGGCCGCGACCCGATCTCCGACATCGATGCCCTGGAGGCGGAACTCGCCGCGTACAAGGGTGCGCTGTCCGGGGACACCGGCCTCGGGGACCTCGCGGACCGTCCCCGCATCGTCATCCTCAACAAGGCGGACGTTCCGGAGGCGGCCGAGTTGGCCGAGATGGTGACCCCCGACCTCGAGGCCCGCGGATGGCCGATCTTCACGATCTCGGCGGTCAGCCGAGAGGGGTTGCGCCCGTTGACGTTCGCGCTGGCGAAGCTGGTTGCGGACTACCGTGAGGCACATCCGAAGGCCGAGCCGAAGCGTCAGGTGATCCGCCCGGTGATCGCCAACGAGAACAGCTTCAGCGTCGTCGCCGATCCCGAGATCCCCGGTGGGTTCATCGTCCGTGGCACGCGGCCGGAACGCTGGGTGCGGCAGACGCAGTTCGACAACGATGAGGCCGTGGGCTACCTCGCCGACCGCCTCGCGCGGCTCGGTGTGGAAACCGAACTCGTCAAGCAGGGTGCGGAGCCCGGCGCGTCCGTCACGATCGGCAACGTGAGCTTCGACTGGGAGCCCCAGACACCCGCCGGTGTCGATCTCACCCGCACCGGCCGCGGCACCGACCCGCGTCTGGATCAGGTGGAGCGCATCGGCGCGACCGAACGCAAGCACGCATCCAGGGTCCGTCGCGGTCTCGAAGGCCTCGACCCCGAAGACCAGTGAGCGCCACCCGGCGCACGGTCGCGTCGGCGGGCAGCATCGTCGTGAAGATCGGATCGTCGGCGCTGACCAGTCTGGTCGGCGGGCTCGACGTCGGTCGGCTCGACGCGCTGGCCGACGCGATCGAGGCACGGATGCGTGCCGGTTCCGACGTCGTGGTCGTGTCGTCCGGCGCGGTGGGCGCGGGTCTGGCCCCGTTGGGGCTGACCAGGCGGCCGCGGGACCTGGCGACGAAGCAGGCCGCGGCGAGCGTCGGCCAGCTGGCCCTGGCCCACGCCTGGGGCACCTCGTTCGCCCGGTACGGGCGCACGGTGGGGCAGGTGCTGCTCACCGCGGACGATATCGCCCGCCGCGCGCAGCACCGCAACGCGCAACGCACCCTCGACCGTCTGCGCGCCCTGCACGCGGTCGCGATCGTCAACGAGAACGACACCGTCGCCACCGCCGAGCTGCGATTCGGTGACAACGACCGGCTCGCCGCGCTCGTCGCGCACCTGGTCGGTGCGGACGCGCTGGTGCTGTTGTCCGATGTCGACGGGCTGTACGACGGCGACCCCCGTAAGGGCAACGCGACGCTGATCCCCGAGGTGAACAGCCCCGAGGATCTCGACGGGGTGGTCGCCGGCTCGGGCGGCGCTCTCGGCACCGGCGGGATGGCGTCCAAGCTGTCCGCGGCGCGCCTCGCGGCCGATGCCGGTGTGCCCGTGCTGCTCGCCGCCGCCTCGGACGCCGGCGCGGCGCTGCGGGACGCCAGTGTGGGGACGGCGTTCGCGGCCCGGCCGTCCCGGTTGTCCGCCCGCAAGTTCTGGGTGCGGCACGCCGCGGACGAACAGGGCATCCTGCATATCGACGAGGGCGCAGTCCGGGCCGTCGTCACCCGGCGGCGGTCGCTGCTGCCCGCGGGCATCACTGCGGTGTCGGGACGGTTCTACGGCGGCGACGTCGTGTCACTCCTCGGACCCGAGGAACGTCCCGTGGCCAGGGGAGTGGTGGCATACGACTCGGCGGAGATCAACGACATCCTCGGCAAGTCGACCCAGGAACTGCCTGCCGAGATGCAGCGGCCCGTCGTCCACGCCGACGACCTGGTGCCGCTCTAGAGGTCAGGCGGGCAGCGCGGACGACGCGTCGAGCAGCGCGGTGAGGGCTTCCGAGCAGCCCGCGTGCATGGTGAGGGTGGCGAACTCGTCGCCGCGCGTCGCCCCCCGGTTGACGATCGCGATGGGGATGCCGCGTTTGGCGGCGTGCCGGACGAACCGCAGTCCTGACATGACGGTGAGCGAAGAGCCGGCCACCAGCAGCGCCTCGGCCTCGTCGACCACGTCGTAGGCGGCCGCAACCCGCGGTTTCGGGACGGACTCGCCGAAGTACACGATGTCGGGTTTGAGCATGCCTCCGCACGCCTCGCAGTCGACCATCCGGAAATGCTCGGTGCTGGTGACGACCGCGTCGGCGTCCGGTGCGATCTCCACTCCCTGTGCGGCGGCGACGGTCTCGGCGAAACCCGGGTTCGCGCGCTCGAGTCGGTCGGCGAGCGTCGCCCGGGAGATCAGTGCGTTGCACGTCAGGCACCGGACCTGGGCGTACGTGCCGTGCAGGTCGATGACCCGGCGACTGCCGGCCTTGGTGTGCAGGAGGTCGACGTTCTGGGTGACGACCGCACACGCGACCCCGGCCCGTTCGAGCCCGGCGAGGGCGCGATGGCCGGTGTTGGGCCTGGCGGCGTCCATGTGCCGCCACCCGAGGTGGTTCCGCGCCCAGTAGTGGCGGCGGAAATCGGGGTCACCGGTGAACTGCTGATACGTCATGGGAGTGCGCGGGGGTGAATCCGGGCCGCGGTAATCGGGGATCCCGGAGTCCGTCGAGATGCCGGCGCCGGTGATCACACACAGGCGCCGGCCTCCGAGTACGTCGATCAGTGGGGCGAACACGCACTCCAGAATAGCGCCGGTTCAGTACCCGACGACCGGATCGATCAGAGCGGTGAGATTCTCACCTGCGACGAAGCGGGTGACGTTCAGCGCCACGTGCTCGGCGAACGCCGGGGGACGGACCGCAGGCGGGTTCGAATCGTGCGGAGTGATGATCACGTTCGGCAGATTCCACAGCGGGTGACCGTCGGGGAGCGGTTCGGGATCGGTGACGTCGAGCCCTGCCCCGCCGATCGTGTTGTCCCGCAGCGCTTTCACCAAGGCGTTGGTGTGGACGAGTGAGCCGCGCGCGACGTTGATCACCCACGCGGTCGGCTTCATCTGCGCGAACTCCGCCGCCCCGACCAGATGATGGGTGGCGTCGGTGGCGGGCGCCCCGATCACGAAGTGATCCGCGCGGGCCCACACCTCGCCCAGCCGGGTGGTGGGCAGCGTCTCGATCGCGCCCGGCACCGGGCTTCCGGAACGATTCACCGCGATCACGTCGGCGCCGACACCCGCGAGCATCGGGATCAGTGCCCGGCCGATACCGCCGGCGCCCACGATCGCGACCGTGCTGCCGCGCAGGGTGCCGACCTTCGAGAAGAACTCCTGCTGGCGCCAGGTCTTCGCCTCGAGGTGCTCGGGCAGTGCCCGCACGCCGGCCAGCAGCAGCGTCAGCGCGTGCTCGGCGACGGTCGCGGCGAACGCGCCCGCCGCCGACGTCCACAGCACGGTGGAGTCGGGTCTGATCACCTTCGCGGCGAACCACTCCTCGACACCCGCGGAGTTCAACTGCACCCAGCGGATGTTCTCGGGCAGCGGGTCCGGGAACCCGATCGGACCCGTCGTCCAGACCAGGGCGTCCGCGGACTCGAGGGGTGCCACACGGGCACCGCCCCGGCGCACCGCATCCTCGAGGAGCGGGTCCGGGGCGGGTCCGATGGCTATAGCTGGAACAGCAGCGTCGTCGGCCATGGGTCGAACTTACGCGGGAACCTCGATCAAGGGGTAGACACCATTCTCGTCGTGGACCTCACGACCGGTGACGGGCGGGTTGAACACGCACAGCATGCGCATTTCGGTCTCGGGTTCGACACGGTGACGCTCGTGACCGTTGAGCAGGTACATCGAACCGGGGCCGAGTTCGTAGACCTTGTCGTTGTCGAGGTCGATCAACTTGCCGGTTCCCTCGACGAGCCAGACGGCCTCGACATGGTTGGCGTAGTGGAACTCGTTGACCGAACCGGCTTTGATCGTGGTCTCGTGGAACGAGAAGCCCACTTTGTCGCCGCCGAGGATGATGCGCTTGCTGCGCCAGTTGCCGTCCTCGCTGGTGATGTCGCGCTCGGTGTCGGTGATTTCTGCGGTGGTGCGAACGATCATGTGTGTGTCAGTCCTCTCTCTAGCTGCAGACCTTGCCGGTGGCGTCGGCGAGAATGGCCAGGCCGTGGTCCAGTTCCTCGTCGGTGATGGTGAGCGCCGGCAGGAGCTTGACCACCTCGTCGGACGGTCCGGACGTCTCTGCGAGCAGTCCCTCGTCGAAGGCGAGCTTGCAGACCTTGCCCGCGTGCTCCGGCTCCTCGAAGACGAGGCCCTGGACGAGGCCGCGGCCGCGGGTGGAGACGGAACCCTCGAACTGGTTCGCCAGCTCGGTGAACGCCTGGTGGATCTTCTCGCCCTTGGCCAGTGTCGACTTGTGCAGGGTGTCGTCGGACCAGTAGTGGTCCAGGGCGACCTTCGACGTGACGAACGACGGGTTGTTGCCGCGGAACGTGCCGTTGTGCTCACCCGGGCCCCACACGTCCAGCTCACGCTTGAACAGGGTCAGCGCCATCGGGAGGCCGTACCCGCCGATGGACTTCGACAGGCAGACGATGTCCGGGGTGATGCCGGCGATCTCGAAGGAGAAGAACGGCCCGGTGCGTCCACAGCCCATCTGGACGTCGTCGACGATCAGCAGGATGTCGCGCTCGGCGCACAGGTCCGCAAGGGCGCGCAGCCACTCGGGGCGGGCGACGTTGACGCCGCCCTCACCCTGCACCGTCTCGACGATCACGGCGGCCGGACGGTTCAGGCCACTGCCCGAGTCGTCGAGCACCCGGGAGAACCAGTGGAAGTCCTCGGTGACGCCGTCGAAGTAGTTGTCGAACGGCATCGGGGTGGCGTGCACCAGCGGGATTCCGGCGCCGGCGCGTTTCATCGAGTTGCCGGTGACCGACAGGGCGCCGAGCGTCATGCCGTGGAAGGCGTTGGTGAAGTTGATGATCGACGAACGTCCCGTCACCTTGCGTGCCAGTTTCAGGGCGGCCTCGACCGTGTTGGTGCCGGTGGGTCCGGGGAACTGGACCTTGTAGTCGAGACCTCGCGGTTTCAAGATCTTGTCCTGGAAGGTCTCGAGCAGGTCGCGTTTGGCCACGGTCGACATGTCGAGACCGTGCGTGATGCCGTCGCCGACGATGTAGTCGACGAGCGCCGACTTCAGGACCGGGTTGTTGTGGCCGTAGTTCAGCGAACCGGCGCCGGCGAAGAAGTCGAGGTAGTCGCGGCCGTTCTCGTCGCGGATCCACGATCCGGACGCCGACTCGAAGACGGCGGGCCAGCCGCGGCTGTAGCTGCGAACCTCGGACTCGAGGCTCTCGAAGATGTTCGTATCGAAATTAGTCATGTTGCTGCATTCCTCCGGGGCATGCTCTTAGCCGATCGTGTACAGATCTTCGGCTTCGTGTCCATCGGGAAAATCGTTAGGGGAGAACAGTTCCTGCTTGTTGATCGCCGTATCTCGGCGACGCGCCAATGCTGTGAACAGCGCGATCGAAGCCTCGTTGTCGGGGCTGATCGTCGTTTCGAGATGGGTAATCCCTTCGGGTGCAAGTCGATCGAGCAGCGCGCTCAACATGCGACCTGCAATTCCCTTGCCGCGCTGGTCGGCGTCTACGGCAACCTGCCAGACGAACAGCGTTGCAGGGGATTCTGGGCGGATGAAGCCCGATACGAACCCTACGACGCGCTCGTCGACAACTGCGACGACCGACGATCGGCTGAAATCTCTACACCACAACAGGTATGCGTAGCTCGAATTGAGATCGAGCACTTCCGTGTTCCTGGCGATCTCCCAGAGCCGGACTCCGTCAGTGATCTCTGGACTTCTGAACAACACCGCGTCCGGCGCGGTGGTCGGGATGGCACTCTTCTGAACAGGCGTCATTGGAAATTCGAACCTAACAACCATCCCCTTCGATTTCACGTGCCTCGCGAAATTGGACAGTTCAGGCGGCAGAGCTTTGCAGGTGAGACGTGCAAAGTGATGCTCATCACATTATGTAACTTTTGGGTGAACCGCAAGCGACACACTTCGCCTATTTGAGACTCGCGAGCGCGAAGGGGAGAACCGACGCGGCACCCGCCGCGCGGACCGTCCGGGCAGCCATCGTGAGCGTCCAGCCGGTGTCGGTGAGGGTGTCGACGAGCAGCACCGGTCCGGTGCCCTCGGGAACACCCGGGGCTTCCCAGGCGTCGACGAGCCCGGCCACCCGGTAGGCGGAGTTGGCCGCGGACACCGGCGGATGCTCGGGGCGCAGTCGCAGAACCCCCAGGTCGGTGAGGCGTCCCACCGTGGCCAGCTGCCCCGCGATCGACGCCGACAGCAGCGGGTGGGTGGCCGATTCGACCGCCATCACCGCCGTGGGCCGCTCGGCCCAGTCCCAGGACGCCAGCACCTGGATGCAGGCCTTCAGGACGGCGTCGGGCGCCGGTCCGTCCGGTTCGTCGAGCAGGGAGCGCAGGCGCTGACCCCAGCCCAGATCGGACAGCCGGCCCAGTACGCGACCCGGCTCGGGGCCGTCGGAGATCTTCCCGGACAGCTTCACGCCGAGCTTCGCGAGGCCCGTGGGCCACTGTTTGCGGGGCGCCAGATCCACGCCTGGGCGCTCGAGGCGGGCTCTGGTCTGTTGCACCGCCTCGGCGTCGACAGTCGCGTCGTGGCGCTCTCCGGTGCAGTTGTCGCACCGCCCGCAGTCCGACGTGCCCGCCGCCAGCCCTGGGTCGTCGAGCTGCTCGCGCAGGAACGCCATCCGGCACGTGGTGATCCGCTGGTACTCGATCATCGCCTGCTGCTCGGATTCGCGGGCCCGCTCGAGGCGCTCGTACCGGTCGGCGTCGTACGTCCAGGGCTCGCCGGTGCCCACCCAGCCGCCCCGCACCCGGCGCACGGCGCCGTCCACGTCCAGGACCTTCAGCACCATCTCCAGCCGGGTGCGGCCGAGCTCCACGAGTGGCTCGAGCGCCTGCGTGGACTGCGGCCGGTCGGTGTCGAGGACCTCGATGACCCGGCGCACCACGTGCTCGCGGGGGAACGCGACGGACGCGAAATAGCTCCAGATCTGCTTGTCCTCGGATCCGGGCAACAGGATCACCTCGGCGCGGTCGGTGGACCGGCCTGCACGCCCGACCTGCTGGTAGTAGGAGATCGGCGACGACGGCGCACCGAGGTGCACGACGAACCCCAGGTCGGGTTTGTCGAACCCCATCCCGAGCGCGGACGTGGCCACCAGCGCCTTGACGCGGTTGCCGAGCAGGTCCTGCTCGAGGGTCTCGCGCTCGCCGGCGTCGGTCTGCCCGGTGTATGCGGCGACCGTGTGCCCCTGCTCGGACAGCAGGCTCGCCAGATCCCGGGCCGCCGACACGGTGAGCGCGTAGATGATGCCCGAGCCGGGCAGGCTGTCGAGCTTCTGGGCGAGCCATGCGGCCCGGGCGGTGGCCTCCGGAATCTGCACGACCGACAGGTGCAGCGACTCGCGTTCGAGTCCGCCGCGCAGCACGAGGGTTTCCGCGCCGCCCACCCCGAGCTGCGTGGAGACGTCGGAGACGACGCGATCGTTCGCCGTGGCCGTGGTGGCCAGCACGGGGATGCCCTCGCCCAGCTCGGCGATCAGCGTGCGGATCCGCCGGTAGTCGGGGCGGAAGTCGTGACCCCAGTCGGACACGCAGTGCGCCTCGTCGACCACGACGAGGCCGGCGTCGGCGGCGAGGGAGGGCAGGACCTGGTCGCGGAAGTCGGGGTTGTTGAGACGCTCGGGGCTGACCAGCAGCACGTCGAGTTCGTTGTCCGTGACCCGTGCGTGGATGTCGTCCCACTCGGTCACGTTCCCGGAGTTGATGGTGGCGGCGCGCACACCGGCGCGCTCGGCGGAGGCCACCTGGTTCCGCATCAGCGCCAGGAGCGGCGACACGATGACCGTGGGACCGTGCCCGTGTGCCCGCAGCAGCTTCGCCGCGATGAAGTAGACCGCCGACTTGCCCCAGCCCGTCCGCTGGACGACGAGCGCCCGCCTGCGGCCCACGACGAGTGCCTCGATCGCCGTCCACTGGTCGTCGCGGAGGGTGGCGTGCTCGCCTGCCAGCTCGCGGAGCAGCCGTTCGGCCTCGTCACGGAGTGCGGGTTCGGTGGCGGTCGTCATGCCCCCATGGTGCACGACCGGGGTGACACGAAGGATCCAGGCGAGCGCCTGGGTGCTCAGCCGGGAAGTGCCGCCTCGATCTCGGCGAGGGTGGGCGAGGACGTGGAGGCGCCGCGGCGGGTGGTCGCGAGTGCGCCCGCCGTGCACGCGAACGGGACGGCGGCAACGGGGCCGCCGCGCCACGACACGCTGAGGGCGCCCGCGAAGGCGTCGCCCGCGCCGGTCGTGTCGACCACCTCGACCGCCGGGGAGTCTGCGTGGAGCGCGGTGCCGTCGCGGCTCGCGTAGTCTGCGCCCGACGACCCCAGTGTGGTGACGACGTGGGAGACGGCGCCGGTGACCTCGGCGCCGAGTTGCGCGGCCTCGGTCTCGTTCACCAGCAGCACGTCGATCAGCTCTACGAGCTCGGGCGGAAGTGGCTGCACCGGTGACGGATTCACCATCACGACGGTGCCGTGGGCCGCGGCGTGTGCCGCCGCGGCCACCACGGTGCCCAGAGGTATCTCGAGTTGGCAGAGCAGGACGTCGGCGTCCGCGACCGCCGCGAGTTCGGCGGGTGTCAGATCCACCACGGTGCTGTTGGCGCCCGGGACCACGACGATGCTGTTCTCGCCCGCGGCGTCGACGGTGATCGCCGCGATCCCGCTCGGCCCGTCGACCTCCCGCAGGTACCGGGTGTCGACCTCGGCGTCGACGAGGGCCTGCCGCAGGTCGAGGGCGAACACGTCGGAGCCGACCGCCCCGATGAACGTCACGGCCCCGCCCGCCCGCGCCGCGGCGATCGCCTGGTTGGCGCCCTTGCCGCCGGGAGTGGCGGCGAAGGCGTTGCCCAGGATCGTCTCTCCGGGGCCCGGCAACCGCTCGGTCGCCGTCAGTAGATCCATGTTGACGCTGCCGACCACGGCGACCCTGGGAGCGGACATATCCCGAGACTAGCCCGCGTCGGCGGCCGCCGTCTCCTGCGCGGACGCGGCGGATGCCTCGCCCTTGCGGCGGAGGCGCTTCAGGATGCGCCGGGCCTCGGCGTCCGTGGACACGGCGGGCGGGGAACCCTCGAGGGGCTTGCGGGCGGTCTCCGAGATGAGCAGCACCGCGATCCCGCCGACGACCGCCGCACCCATCATGTACATCGGCGCGACGAGATCGCTGCCCGTCGCATCCTGCAGCGCCGTGAGCACCAGGGGAGTGGTGCCACCGAAGATCGACACCGCGAGGTTGTATCCGATCGCCAGGCCGCCGTAGCGGATCCCGGTCGGGAACAGCGCGGGAAGGACCGACGGGAACACGCCGACGAACAGCAGCAGCAGGCCGCCGAGCATCGCCAGGCCGAGGAAGACGGTGACGTAGTGGCCGACCCCGATCAGCAGGTACGCCGGAAGCGACAACGCGAAGAACCCGACGAAACCGGCCAGCAGCAACGGTTTACGACCGACCCGGTCGGACAGTTTTCCGACGAAGCTGATCGCCACCATCATGATGAGCATCACGATGATCATGAGGACGAGACCGTGCGATTCGTCGTAGCCGAGCGTGTTCGACAGGTACGTCGGCATGTAGCTGAGCAGACCGTAGTGGGCGATGTTGTAGGTGGCGACCAGGATCACGCACAGCACCAGCGGACGCCAGTTCTCCACCAGCGTCTCGCGCAGCTTGCGTCCGGTGGATTCGTCTGCGAGCGAACGCTCTTCGGCCTGCTCCATCTGCTGGAACGCGGGCGTCTCCTCGAGTCGCAACCGCAGGTACAGGCCGATCAGCCCCAGCGGACCGGCGAGCAGGAACGGAATCCGCCACGCCCAGTCGACCAGGGCGTCGGCGCTCACCACGGTGCTGATGATGGTGACCAGTCCCGCGGCCGCCACATACCCGGCGAGGGTGCCGAATTCCAGGAAGCTCGCGAAGAACCCGCGGCGCTTGTCCGGTGCGTACTCGGCGACGAACGTGCTCGCGCCGCCGTACTCGCCGCCCGTGGAGAATCCCTGCACGAGCCGGAACAGCACCAGCAGGATCGGTGCCGCGAGCCCGATGGATCCGTAACTCGGGATCAGGCCGATGGCGAACGTGCTGCCCGCCATCAGGATGATCGTGGTGGCGAGCACCTTCTTGCGGCCGATCCGGTCGCCGAGCGGACCGAAGAACAGTCCACCGAGGGGGCGGACGACGAAGGCCGCGGCGAAGATCGCGAACGTCGACAGCAGCTGTGCGGTGCCGCTGGCCTCGGGAAAGAAGACCTTGCCGATCGTGGTCGCCAGGTAGGCGTACACGCCGAAGTCGAACCACTCCATGGCGTTACCGAGCATGGTGGCCTTGACGGCGCGTTTGACGGAGGCTTCGTCGGTGACCGTGACATCAGGCGATTCGGCCACCTCGGCCGACGTGATCGAGTGATCTGGTGCATTCATGTCTTGCGCTCCCCAGCGCAGTTATCACCCGCACGGGGCACGTACCTGATGCACGCATCTTTTCGTCGCCCGCACGGCGATTGCTGGTCGGGTTCGGCAACCCACGGCCCTTCGGCGCGATGCGGCCCCCGCCGATCGGCTCTGGCTCGTCGGTCGGTCCCGCTCCACCGTCCGGGGTGCGGGACTACCAGCTGTAAGAGCGATTACCGTAGCAAAGGATGTGGGGACTTGTCGGCCCGAGACTCAGAACGCGCGGGCGTATTGCGCCGGAATCTGCGGTGTCACCTGGGCATTCAATGTGCGTGCCGCTTTCCGCGGCCAGTACGGGTCGCGCAGCAGTTCACGTCCGAGGAACACGGCGACGGCCTCTCCCGACTCCACGATCTGCTCGGCCTGCTCCGGTTCGGTGATGAGCCCCACCGCGGCGGCGGGGAGCAGGGTCTCGTTCTGGATGCGGCGGGCGAACGGGACCTGGTAGCCGGGGCCGACCGGGATCCGCGCGGACGCGACGCCGCCGCTGGAGACGTCGACGAGGTCGACGCCCAGATCGGCGAGCGTCTGCACGAGGGCGACGGTCTGGTCCGGCGTCCAGCTGTCCGCGTCGAGCCCGGGCTCCTCGGACAGCCAGTCGGTGGCCGACACCCGGACGAAGACCGGCAGTTCGGCCGGCCACACGCCGCGCACCGCCTCGACGACCTCCAGCAGGAGACGGATGCGGCCCGCGAAGCTGCCGCCGTACTCGTCGGTGCGGTGATTACTGACCGGCGAGAGGAACTGGTGCAGTAGATAGCCGTGTGCCGCATGAATTTCCACCACCTTGAATCCTGCGCGCGACGCCCGCTCGGCGGCGGCGGCGAAATCCGCGACCACCTTCCGGATGTCCTCCGCCGTCGCCGCCGCGGGCAGGGTGTGGTCGCCGAAACCGATCGCGCTCGGCGCCACCGTCCGCCACGCCAACCGATCGGCGTCGTCGAGGCTGCCCCCGCCGCGCCACGGGACGTGCGCGGACCCCTTGCGCCCGGCGTGCCCGAGCTGGATGCCGGGTACCGCGCCGAAGTCCTCGAGCTGCGCGTTGATCTGCGCGAAGGCCTCGGTCTGGGTGTCGTTCCAGAGGCCGAGATCGGCCGGGCTGATGCGGCCCTCCGGGCTGACGGCCGTCGCCTCGGTGAGGATCAGGCCCGCACCGCCGATGGCCCGCGTCACGAGGTGTGTCCGGTGCCAGTCGTTCGGCACCCCCACGTCGCTGCCGGTCACGTCGGCCGAGTACTGGCACATCGGCGCCATCCACACTCGATTGGGGACGGTGACTCCGCGGAAGGTGATGGGTTCGAACAACACGCTCACTGCAGCACTCCTGCCTCTGATGGTCTCGACCAGTCGCAACCCGTCCGGGGGATGAAATCATTCCCGCCCTTCCCGCTCCGCGCGGTGGCAGGGTCCTTCCCGCTCCGCGGGGTATCCGGCCCTGTATATAGGCTGTGTTCATGACTGCAGTGACTTCCACCTCGTCGGCCGGTGCCACGGTGGATACCCGTGAAGCCGTCCACGCAGCGGCCCGTCGCGCCCGCACCGCGTCGCGGGTCCTCGCGCTGCTCACCACCGCGCAGAAGGATGCGGCGCTCCACGCGGCGGCCGACGCCGTGCTCGCCGCGTCCACCGACATCCTCGCCGCCAACGCCGCCGACATCGAGGCGGCCAGGGCGTCGGGCACCGAGGACTCCCTGCTCGACCGGCTGCGGCTGACCGCGGAACGGATCGAGGGCATCGCGTCCGGCCTGCGTCAGGTGGCCGGCCTGCCCGACCCGGTCGGTGAGGTGGTGCGCGGCTCCACGCTCCCGAACGGTCTCGAACTGCGTCAGCTGCGGGTTCCGCTCGGCGTGGTGGGCATGGTGTACGAGGCCAGGCCCAACGTCACCGTCGACGCGTTCGGGCTGGCCCTGAAGTCGGGCAACGCGGCCCTGCTGCGCGGCTCCTCGTCCGCGGCGAAGTCGAATGCGGCGCTGGTCGTGGCACTGCGGGCGGCACTGGCCGCGCAGCAGTTGCCGGAAGACGCGGTGCAGTTACTGCCGAGCGAGGACCGCTCCAGCGTGACGCACCTGATCCAGGCCCGCGGGCTGGTGGACGTCGTGATTCCCCGCGGCGGGGCCGGCCTGATCAGCGCCGTGGTGCGCGACGCGACCGTTCCGACGATCGAGACGGGCGTCGGCAACTGCCACGTCTACGTCCACGCGGCCGCCGACTTGGAGATGGCCGAACGGATCCTGCTCAATTCCAAGACGCGGCGGCCGAGTGTCTGCAACACCGCGGAGACCGTGCTGGTCGATGCCGCGATCGCCGAGACGGCGGTGCCGAAGCTGCTGCAGGCCCTGCAGATGCACAGTGTGACCGTGCACGGGGACCTGCCCGGGCTGGTGCCCGCGACGGAGTCGGACTGGTCCGAGGAGTACCTCACGCTCGACGTGGCGCTCAAGGTCGTCGACGACCTGAACGCCGCGGTCGAGCACATCGACCGCTACGGCACCGGCCACACCGAGGCCATCGTGACGTCCGACCTCGCGGCCGCCCGCGAGTTCACCGCCCGGGTCGACGCCGCCGCCGTCATGGTCAACGCCTCCACCGCCTTCACCGACGGTGAGCAGTTCGGATTCGGCGCCGAGATCGGGATCTCCACGCAGAAACTGCACGCCCGCGGCCCGATGGGGCTGCCCGAACTGACCTCCACCAAGTGGATCGTGTGGGGAGACGGGCACACGCGCCCGGTCTAAGACCCCCGCCGGACTCCCTTCCTCAAGCCCCTCTGAAAGGAGCGAGCGTGGACCGCGCACTGCCCACCACGAAGCCGTTCTTCGCCAGCGTCGACGACGTCATCGCTCGGCTCGCCGAAACCGGTTACCTGTCCGACAAGGGCACCGCGACCGCGGTGTTCCTCGCCGACCGGCTCGGAAAGCCCCTGCTCATCGAGGGTCCCGCCGGAGTCGGCAAGACCGAACTCGCCCGCGCCGTCGCCGAGACCACCGGCGCCGAACTGGTGCGGTTGCAGTGCTACGAGGGCGTCGACGAGGCCCGCGCCCTGTACGAGTGGAATCACGCGAAGCAGATCCTGCGCATCCAGGCGGGCAGCGACCACAGCTGGGACGCCACCAAGGCGGACGTCTTCTCCGAGGAGTTCCTGCTGTCGCGGCCGCTGCTGACCGCCATCCGGCGCGAAGACCCGACGGTGCTGCTGATCGACGAGACCGACAAGGCCGACGTCGAGATCGAGGGCCTGCTCCTCGAGGTACTCAGCGATTTCGCGGTCACCGTCCCCGAACTGGGCACCATCACCGCCACGCGCAAGCCGTTCGTCGTCCTCACCTCGAACGCCACCCGCGAACTGTCGGAGGCGCTCAAGCGCCGCTGCCTGTTCCTGCATCTCGACTTCCCCGACGCCGAACTCGAGCGGAGGATCCTCGCGAGCCGGGTGCCGGAACTGCCCGAGGCGGTGGCCGAGCAGCTGGTCAAGACGATCCGTGTGCTGCGCGGCATGCAGCTGAAGAAGCTGCCGTCGGTGGCCGAGACCATCGACTGGGGTCGCACGCTGCTGGCGCTCGGGCTCGACACCCTCGACGACGACGCCGTGCGCGCGACGCTGGGTGTCGTTCTCAAACACCAATCCGACCAGCTGCGGGCCGCTGCCGAGCTGCGACTGAACTGAAGGACTTCCCATGGCTGCTGGTGGTCCCCTCGCGTCCCGGTCGAAGCCGGGCGGTCCCGCGGCGCCACACGGGCTGCCGGGGCATCTCGTCGACTTCGTCGAAGCGCTACGGCGGCGCGGGATCACGGTCGGACCGTCCGAGACGGTCGACGCCGGACAGGTGATGTCGGTCCTCGACCTGCTGGACCGCGAATCCCTGCGGGAGGGCCTGGCGTGCGCGTTGCTGCGGCGGCCCACCCACCGGCCCACCTTCGACGCGTTGTTCGAACTCTGGTTCCCGGCGGCGGTCGGGAACCGGGCGGCCGGGGCGATCGACACGAGCCTGCCGCGGAACGCGAAGGGTGACATCGACTACGAGGCGCTGCGCGAGCTGATCGTCGACCTGCTCACCGACGGGTCGCCGGAGGCGATCGAGCTCACCGAGTTGCTGACCGCGCAGATGGTCGAGGAACTGGGGCAGTACCAGTCGGCGAACGGCCCGTCGTTCTCCGCCTACCAGGCGCTGCGGGACGTCGCACCGGAAACTCTGCTGAAGAAGATCCTCGACGGACTCCTCGGCAATCAGCAGGACACCGGGGCCCGGACGACGGAGAGCTACGAATCCGAGGTGGCCAAGCGCACCGCCGCCCAGCGGATTGCCGACTTCCGCAAGATGATCGAGAAGGAGACACGGCGCCGGTCGGCCGAGAACCTCGGCAAGGAGCGGGTGGCGTCGTACGGCGTCCCCCGGCTGGCCGAGGAAGTCGACTTCCTGCGCGCCTCGGACGCCGAGCTGACCGCGCTGAAACGCAACGTCACCCCGCTGGCGAGGCTGCTCGCCAGCCGCCTGGCCGTGCGACGCAGCCGGGCGAGTGCCGGTTCGATCGACCTGCGCCGGACCCTGCGCAAGTCGATGTCCACCGGCGGCGTGCCCATCGACCTCGTCCAGCGCAAACCCCGGCGGGCGCGCCCCGAACTCGTCGTGATGTGCGACGTGTCGGGTTCGGTCGCGGGATTCAGCCACTTCACGCTGCTGCTCGTCCACGCGCTGCGCGAACAGTTCTCCCGGGTGCGGGTGTTCGCGTTCATCGACACCACCGACGAGGTCACCCGCTTCTTCGACGCGGGAGCCGACCTCGGCAGCGCCATGTCGCGGATGATCCGGGAAGCCGACCTGGTCGGCTACGACGGGCACTCCGACTACGGCAACGCGTTCGGGGTGTTCGCCGAGCGGTTCACCCAGAGCATCACGTCCCGCACATCCCTGCTGGTGCTCGGCGACGGTCGCAACAACTACCGCGACCCGAACCTGGAGGCACTGGCCCGACTCGTGTCGGTGGCGAAGCACGCGCACTGGCTCAACCCCGAGCCCCGCGGCCAGTGGGGATCGGGCGACTCGGCGGCCAAGGTGTACAACGAGGTCATCAGCATGCACGAATGCCGATCCGCTCAGCAGCTGGCGTCGGTGGTCGCCGGATTGCTGCCGGTGTGAACACGTAAGCTCGACACTCGTGGAACAGGGAGCAACGGGCGCGCGTCGGCGCCGCCTGGGAGTCATGGGCGGCACCTTCGACCCCATTCATCACGGTCACCTGGTGGCCGCCAGCGAGGTGGCCGACCGATTCAGCCTCGACGAGGTGGTCTTCGTGCCCACCGGCAGGCCGTGGCAGAAGCAGGGCAAGGGCGTCAGCCCGGCCGAGGACCGGTACCTGATGACGGTCATCGCCACCGCGTCGAACCCGCGGTTCTCGGTCAGCCGGGTGGACGTCGACCGCGAGAAGGTCACCTACACCGTCGACACCCTGCGGGATCTGCGCAGCTACCACCCGAACGCCGAGCTGTACTTCATTACCGGTGCGGACGCCCTGGCGAGTATCCTGTCCTGGCAGGACTGGGAGGAACTGTTCTCGCTGGCGAAGTTTGTCGGGGTGTCGCGTCCGGGATTCGATCTCAACACCGAACATCTGGCCGGGCACCTGGATGCGTTGCCGGAGGACGCGGTCACGCTGATCGAGATCCCGGCTCTGGCGATCTCCTCGACGGAATGTCGGCGGCGCGCCAGTCGCCATCGTCCTGTGTGGTACCTCGTGCCGGACGGTGTGGTCCAGTACATCTCCAAACGGAACCTGTACCGGCCACCGGACTCCGAGCGCCTCGACGGCGCGACGACGATGTCCGAACCGGCCCCGGACAAGACCAAGAGTTAGACAGCACTTTCCGAACGAACTGGGAGAACATCGCGTGAGCGCAACGACCGAAGCCATCGAGATGGCACGCATCGCGGCAGTGGCTGCCGACGAGAAGCTGGCCTCCGATGTGGTGGTGCTCGATGTTTCCGAGCAGCTGGTCATCACCGACTGCTTCGTCATCGCCTCCGCCCCCAACGAGCGCCAGGTGAACGCGATCGTCGAGAACATCGAGGATCGGCTGCGTGAGGCAGGTCACAAGCCGGTGCGGCGCGAGGGCACCCGCGAAGGCCGTTGGGCACTGCTCGATTTCGTGGACGTCGTCATCCACGTCCAGCACAACGAGGAACGCAACTTCTACGCCCTCGACCGGCTGTGGAAGGACTGCCCGGCCGTGCCGGTGGAGGGTATCGGCCAGCACGGCCCGGCCGGCGCGAACGGTGCGGGCGCCCCCGAGGCTGCCGGTGCGGGCGCCGCAGAGACTGGGGAGTCCGAGCTGTGACGGATGCTCCCCGTGCCCCGCGGCGGCTGATACTGCTTCGCCACGGACAGACCGAGTACAACGCCGACAACCGCATGCAGGGCCAGCTCGACACCGAACTGTCGGAGCTGGGGCGGTCGCAGGCGCGCGCCGCCGCCACCGCGCTCGTCGGTCGCCGACCGATCTCCATCGTGTCCTCCGATCTGCGGCGGGCCTACGACACCGCCGTGGAGGTCGGCGACAACGCCGGACTGCCGGTGCAGATCGACGAACGCCTCCGTGAGACGCATCTCGGCGACTGGCAGGGGCTCACCCACCTCGACGTCGACGCGCGCGCACCCGGCGCCCGCGCCGCATGGCGCGGGGACGCGACGTGGGCACCGCCCGGCGGCGAGAGCCGCATCGACGTCGCCCGCCGCAGCAAGCCGGTGGTCGCGGAACTGGTCGAGAAGCACGAGGACTGGGCCGAGAAGCCGGTGGTCCTGGTTGCTCACGGCGGATTGATCGCCGCGCTGACCGCCGCTCTGCTGGATCTGCCCGTCGACCGCTGGCCGGTGCTGGGCGGGCTGGGCAACACCAGCTGGGTGCAGCTGAGTGCATACGGGAACCCCGATTCGCTCAGCTGGCGGCTCGACGTGTGGAACGCTTCCGCGAGTGTGGCCAGTGACGTCCTCTGAGATGGATGCCGGTTCCGGGGAACGCCCCGTCCTGCTCGTGCTCGCCGACTCGCTGTCGTACTACGGACCCAAGGGCGGTCTCCCGTCCGACCACCCCGATATCTGGCCCAATATCGTTGCCCGCCAACTCGGCTGGGATGTCGAGCTGGTGGCGCGGATCGGCTGGACCAGCCGCGACGTGTGGTGGGCGCTGACCCAGGACCCGCGGGTGTGGTCCGCGGTTCCCCGCGCCGGCGCCGTGGTGTTCGCCGTCGGCGGCATGGATTCGCTGCCGTCCCCGCTCCCGACGGCGTTGCGGGAGCAATTGCGCTACGTCCGCCCGCCTGCGCTGCGACGCGTCGTGCGGAGCGGCTACCAGTGGCTTCAGCCCCGGCTCGCCCCGCTGGGGTGGCCGGTGGCGTTGCCGCCGCGGCTGAGTGTCGAATACCTGGAGAGCTCACGGGCGGCGCTCGAGTACATGCGCCCCGAATTGCCGGTCATCGGAACCCTGCCGTCGGTGCACCGCAGCGAGGCCTACGGCAAGGTCCACGCGGGTCGTCCCGGTGCCGTCGCGGCCATCACCACGTGGTCGGAGGAGAAGAACGTGCCCCTCGTCGACCTCGCGGAGGCGGTGCGCGCCAACGTCTTCAGTGATCGGGGCAACCCGGACGGCATCCACTGGGGCTGGGACGGACACACCGAGGTGGCCGCGGCGATGCTGACCGCGATCCGCGCGGCGGCCGTCGTGCCGGACTCCGCCGAGGGCGCGGTTCCGGCCGACCCCGTATCGAGCGGAGCCGAGTAGTCCGATGCCCGTCGTCGTCGTCACCGATTCTTCGGCATCGATCCTGCCCGAACACCTCGAGCAGTACGGGATCCGGGTGGTCCCGCTCCACGTCCTCAGCGGCGGCCGGGACTACCGGGAGGGAATCGACGAGGTCCCCGAGGATCTCGCCGGCGTCACCACGTCGGGGGCATCGCCCAGCGAGCTGTCCGAGGCCTACGCCGAAGCGCTGGAACTGAGTGAGGGTGCAGGCGTTCTCGCGGTGCACATCTCGCGGCAGCTGTCCGGCACGTGGGAGGCGGGCCGTCAGGCGGCGCAGGAGTTCGACGGCCGCGTGCGGATCGTCGACTCCCAGTCCGCCGGAATGGGATTGGGGTACCCGGTCCTCGAGGCGGCGCGGGCCGCGAAAGACGGTGCGAACCTCGAGGCGGTGTATCGGCGGGCGGTCGACGTCGCGAGCCGCGGGCGCTGCCTGATCGTCGTCGACCGGCTCGACCAGCTGCGCCGCGGAGGGCGGATCGGCACCGCCGCCGCACTGCTCGGCACCGCACTGGCGATGAAGCCGGTGCTGCATCTCGTGGACGGCAGACTGGTGCTGAAGGAGAAGACGCGGACCTCGACCAAGGCCATGGCCAGGATGGTCGACGCCGCGGTGGAGCAGGCCGGTCTGGACAGAACGGCCGTCGCTGTGCATCACATGCACGCCCGGCAGCGCGCCGAGGCGGTGGCGCAGCAACTGAAGGACCGGATCCCGCAGGTCAGCGATCTCGTCGTCACCGATTTCAGCTCGGTGATCGGTGCCCACGTCGGGGCAGGCGCCATCGGCATCGTGCTGTGCCCGGAACCCGCACTGCAGGACGAAAACCACGATTCATCCACAACTTCGCGCTGATCCACAGGCCGATTCGAATGTCGGGTCGGCGCGGCGATCCTGGGGGCGCGGCACTCTAACGTCGCGTCCATGGGCATCAGGGAAGAACGTTCGAGGGGCCGGACCCGGCTCGCGTTCCTGACGTCGGGGGAACGCGACGTGCTGCCGCCCGACACTCCGGCGGCGCCGGACTGGCTGGCCGAGCCGGATGAGGCCGGCCTCGACGGCGACGAGACGTGGTCCGCCGCCCGGCGCCGAGTCGGCTTGTCGCTGCCCGACCGGTGGCGGGACGCACGATTCGACCCCGGGCGGTACGGGGCGATCGTGCTGATCGTGGTGGGAATAGTCGTCGCCACGGCCACCGTGCTGGCGGTGCGCAGCGATCGGCCGGCGACGCAGGCCGTTCCGTCACTGCCCGCAGCGGGTGTTCATTCCCTGAATCCGGCGCCGGAACCGACAACTCTTGCCGCCGCGGCGCCTGCACCCGCACCGGCGGAGGAGATCGTCGTGAGCGTGGTGGGGCTCGTGACCTCGGCAGGCCTCGTCCGGCTGCCACCGGGCGCCCGGGTTGCGGACGCGCTCGCCGCCGCCGGGGGAGTGCGCGCCGGTGGTGACACCCTCGGATTAAATCTGGCGCAACGACTTTCGGACGGCGATCAGGTGCTCGTGGGCGCCGCGACCACCCAGGCGCCACCGAGTGCGGTGGGCGGCACCTCCACGGGATCGCCGGGAACCGCGGGTGCGGGGACCCCTGCGGCCGGTGGACTGGTGAACCTCAACACGGCGACGGAGACGGAACTCGACGCGCTTCCCGGTGTCGGACCCGTCACGGCGGCTGCGATCGTGGCGTGGCGCACGACGAACGGCAAGTTCACCGACATCGCACAATTGGGGGAGGTGGACGGGATCGGGCCGGTGCGGCTGGAGAAGCTGCGCGCCCAGGTCACCCTCTGATGCCCGAGAGCGAGCCGCGGCTCCTCGACCTCCGGCTGCTCCCGTTCGCCGGGATCTGCTGGGCGGCAACGCTGATCGGCATCCTCGGAGGCTCCCGCGCGGCATGGATGCTCCTGGCGACCCTGTCCGGGACGGCCGTCCTTCTCGCCGCCGGCTGCGCGCTGCGGTCTCCGCGGCGATGGACGGCAGGAACGCTCGCGCTACTGCTGTTCGGATCGTGCTGCACTGCAGGGGTGGCCTGGCGGGTTCAGGCCGTGGAACAGCACCCGATGACCGAACTCGCCCGGAACGAGACGTGGGTGACGCTCGTCGTCACCCCGGTCGACGACCCCCGGGAGATCGCCGGCTTCGGACGGCACGTCCTCGTGAACGCGAACGTCGTCGAGATCCGCCGCGCCGGTGAGACGATCCACGCAGGCGGTGCGGTGGTCCTCCTTGCCCCGGCGGACGGATGGCTCGGGCTCCTGCCGGGGCAGGACGTGCTGCTGCGCGGGCAGCTGAGCCCACCGCGGCACCGGGACCTGAGTCTGGCGACGGTCCGGGTGTCCGGACCGCCGGCGGAGGTCGGTCCCGCGCCTGTGCACCAGCGGTGGGCCGGAGCCCTGCGCACCCGGTTCGCCGCGGCCGCCGCCGTCCTGCCCGCCGACGAGGCCGGACTGCTGCCGGGGCTGGTGGTGGGCGACACCTCGGCGCTGTCCCGGGAGGTGAAGGACGACTTCACCGCGACCGGACTGACACATCTCACGGCCGTGTCGGGGGCGAACGTCAGCATCCTGCTGGGTGCGGTGCTGCTCCTGGTCCGAGGGATGGGGCTTGGTCCGCGGGCAGGCGCGGCGCTGGCCGCCGCCGCACTGATTGCGTTCGTGGTGGTCGCGCGACCGTCACCCAGCGTGCTGCGTGCCGCCGCGATGGGCTCGGTCGCCCTGCTGGCGCTCGTCACGGGACGGCGGAAACAGGCGATGCCCGCGCTGGCGGCGGGCGTGATGGCCCTGTTGGTGTGGGCGCCGGAACTGGCGGTGAACTTCGGTTTCGTTCTCTCCGCGACGGCCACCGCCGGGTTGATCGTGATCGCGCCCGTGTGGGTCGACGCGCTCGTGGACCGCGGGTGGCCGCGGGCGGTGGCGGAAGCGGTGGGGGTGTCCGTCGCCGCGTTCGCCGTGACGGCGCCGACCGTGGCCGCGATGGCAGGCACCGTGAGCCTGGTGTCGATCTGCGCGAACATCCTGGTGGCACCCGTGATCGGAGTGATCACCGTGACGGGCGCGATCACCGCGCTGATCGCCGGCATCAGCGTGCCCGTTGCGGAAGTGGTGGTGCGCCTGACCCAGTGGCCGCTGTGGTGGCTGGTGACCGTGGCCGAGCGGGGCGCGCGGATCCCCGGTGCTTCCGTTCCGGTGCCCTCGGGGCCCGCCGGTGCGGTCCTCGTCCTCGGTGCCGTGCTGGCGATAGGTGCGGCGCTGCGCAGCCCCGGAACCCGGCTGGTACTGGTGGGAATCGCGATCGGGGTGCTGGTGCTGTGGGCGCCGGTCTGGCCGCCGTGGCTGGGTCGCCTTGTGTGAATGCGCCCGAATCCGGGAAACCGTCGCAGAACGCGAGGGAAGGGACGACGACATGCAGGTGGGGTTCAAGCTGATGGCAGAGACGTTCGATCCGCGGGAGATCGTGCGGCAGGCGGTGGAGGCCGAGCGGGCCGGCTTCGACTTCGTCGAGGTGAGCGATCACTACCACCCCTGGCTCTACAGTCACGGTCACTCGGGATTCGTGTGGTCGATGCTCGCTGCCGCCGCGGCGCGGACCGAGCGGATCGGTCTCGCCACCGGTGTCACCTGCCCGTTCGTTCGGTACCACCCCGCGATCGTCGCGCAGGCCGCGGCCACGACCGCCGTCCTCAGCGACGGCCGGTTCACCCTGGGCCTCGGCTCGGGGGAACGGCTGAACGAACATGTCGTCGGCGGTGGCTGGCCGTCGGTGACCGTCCGGCACCAGATGCTGCGTGAGGCGATCGACATCATCCGCCTGCTGTGGTCGGGCGGCTACCACTCCTACGAGGGCAAGCACCTCACTCTCGACGACGCACGCGTCTTCGATCTCCCCGATGTGCCCCCGGCGATCGCGGTCGCGGCGGGCGGCGCGCAGGCCGCCGACATCGCCGCGGAACTCGGTGACGGACTCTTCGCGACCGAACCCGACCCGGATCTGGTGCAGGCCTACACCGCGGCCGGTGGGTCGGGCCCGAAATACGGGGAAGTGCCCCTCGCGTGGGCGCCCGACGAGGAATCCGCAGTCGAGTCGGCGCACCGATTGTTCCGGTTCGGGTTGACCGGATGGAAGGTTCAGGCGGAACTGCCGAATCCGATCAACTTCGAGGCCGCGTCGTCGTCGGTCCGCACCGAGGACGTCCGGGATGCGATGGCGTGCGGGCCGGACGTCCGGCGGCACCTCGAGGTGGCGGGCCCGTTCGTCGATGCCGGGTTCGATCGTCTGGCGCTGATCAACGCGGGACCGGACGTGGACGGGTTCTTCGCGTTCTTCGCCGACGAGCTGAGCGAGCCGCTGCGGGCGCTGACGCCGGCATGACACCCGTTGCAGTGCAGCCACTTTCGTGACCAGCTTCCGTTGAAGGATGGGTGAGAGGGCGGCCGGCGGCGCGCTCTCCGGACCGGGGAGGGGCGATTTCTGTATCGTTTCGAATTCGATTCCCGATGTGCGTATGAGACACCCGAACACCGACTATCATCCGGTGGCAGATGTCGAGGGCGAACGGTCTTGGAACACACCCGCGTTGGAGGGCGAGATGTCGGAATCGGAGCGGACGGATCTCGACGTGGACGACGAACTCGACGCCGGACAGGTGTGGAGAGCGCAGCGGGTCGTCGCTGCTCAGTCACTCGACGCCGAAGACTGCCGCATGTTGCTGTCCATGCTCGGTATCGCGGGTAACCCCGATTCGCCGGGGCCGGACTGACAGCGGTCAGGTCAACTTCCGGTGATGGTGCGCGATGATTTCCTGTGCCACCGTCGCCAGTTTGATGTTCATCTCCTGTGAGGTGGTGCGGAGAATCTCCATCGCCTGGGTCTCGGGAATGTTGTGGAACGCCATCAGCAGCCCCACTGCCTTGCCGATTTCCCGGTTGCTCACGAGGCCGGCCCGCAGCGTCTCGGCCTCGAGGTGCTCGTGCACCGCCGCCAGTGCCACCGCCGCGAACGACGCGAGCATGATGCCCTGCTCGACCGACTTGGTGTTCAGGGCTCCCGGCGTGTCGGAGAACAGATCGAGCGCGCCGACCTTGCGTCCCAGGATGACGAGGCGGAAGCCGGCCGCCCCGCGCACCGGTGTCTCGGCCAGCACCCGCCGCGAGAGCCGCGGCCATTGCGACGACGTGGACAGGTCCGTGTCGAACTGGGGGGTGTCGCTGACGATCGCGTCGACGCACGGACCCTCGTTCTCGATGCGCTCGAACTCGTCGACGCGGGCGGCGACGTCGTCGCTGGCCGCCACCGTCACATAGCCGGACCCCTGCCGGAGCATCAGGCTCGCGTGCTGACAGCCCTCGACGAGCAATGGCGCGGCATCGCAGATGGCTTGGTGGACCTGCCCGAAATCCTGGCCCGCGTAGAGAAGGTCGGCGAGTGTCGCGAACGTCACGGCAGACTTGCCGACAGCCTGCGAGCGCGTCGTATCGGGCACTGTGTCTCGCATCGGTTCCTCCAGCGTGCGGGCATGGGCCCGCTCACTGATTCAGTCTGCCAGAGCGGGCGGTCGTCGCCGCTCCGAGCCGGAAGAATTCACGAACGGACTCCGGGTGCGGCCGGCCCGGGTGAAGATGGCCTCATGGTTTCGCACACCGAGAACCCACTCGTGTCCGTCGACCAGGGCATGCTGCGAGGCGTCCACGCGGGCGGCGTTCTGTCGTGGAAGGGCATCCCCTACGCCGCGCCGCCGATCGGCGAGTGGCGGCTTCGCGCGCCGCGCGCGCCCGAACCTTTCGACGGGGTGCGCGACTGCTCCAGGTTCGGTCCGATCGCACCGCAGAACGAGCACGGGCCGCTGCCCATCGACCCCGGTCTGACCATCGACGAGGACTGCCTCACCCTGAACGTCTTCGCGCCGGCGGCGGATGCGGGGCAACCACGGCCGGTGATGGTGTGGATCCACGGCGGGGCCTATTACCTGGGTTCGTCCGGGCAGCGCATGTTCGATCCGGCTCGGCTGGTCGAGCGCGGCGGCGTCGTGATCGTGACGTTCAACTATCGGCTCGGTGCGCTGGGGTTCCTGGACTTCTCCGCGTTCTCGACCGGCGAGCACCCGTTCGACACGAACCTCGGCCTGCGCGATCAGATCGCGGCCCTGACCTGGGTCCGGGACAATATCGCGGCGTTCGGCGGCGACCCGGCCGAAGTCACCCTGTTCGGGGAGTCCGCCGGCGGCGGCTCGGTCACCACGCTGATGACGTCGCCGCAGGCGGAGGGGCTGTTCCATCGCGCGATCGCCGAGAGTTCGCCTGCGACGTCCGTGTACGGCAGTGCGCGAGCCGAGAGCATCGCCGAGTCGTTCCTCGAACTGCTCGACATCGCGCCCGCCGACGCGGGCCGTCTCCGCGACCTGCCCGTCGACGTACTGACGAAGGCGTGCATCGAACTCGTTCAGCAGGTACCCGCACGGGTCCCCGGCACCCTGGCGGTTGCCCCGACCGTCGACGGGGACGTGGTCCCGCACTACCCGGTGGCGGCGTTCCGCAAAGGCCTCGCGCATCGAATTCCGATGCTGATCGGGACGAACAAGGACGAGGCGTCGATGTTCCGGCTGATGAAATCGCCCCTGATGCCGATCACCCCGGACGCCGTCCATCAGATGTTCGTGGCGATTGCCGCCGACCATCCGGACCTTCCCGCCGACGAGGAGCAGGAGGTGGCCGCCGCGTATGCCGACTACCCGAAGAAACGCTCGGCGATGGAGATCTCGCGGGACGCCGCGTTCCGGATGCCGACGCTGTGGATCGCGGAGGCACACAGCCGGGGCGCGCCCACCTGGCTGTACCGCTTCGACTACGCCACGCCCTTCCTGCGCGCCGCACGGATCGGTGCCACTCACGGCACCGAGGTGCCCTACGTCTTCGGCAACTTCGGCGTCGTCCCGCACGACCTCACGTTCAAGCTCGGTGGGCATCGCACCGCCGGTCACGTGTCGGAGCGGATCCAGCGCCGGTGGCTGTCGTTCGCTACCGGGGGCACCCCCGACGGGACCGATGCGGAGGTCGACTGGCCGCGGTACGACGAGGCGGACCGCACGACGCTGCTGATCGGCCGCTCCGACGCGGTCGTCGACGATCCGGACCGGGAACTCCGCCGGGCGTGGGGTGAGGAAGTCATCGGCTTCACCTGAGCGGCGGCGCCCGGTTTCGGCTCTGCGGAACTCGGGGATACCTGCTGAATGAGCGCTGCAGCAACGGGTTCGGATCGCGACCTCAGTGTGGGGGTCGAGGAGGAGTTCTTCCTCGTCGACGAGTCCGGTCACCTCGCCTCCGGCGGACCCGACGTGGTCGCGGAGGCCGGCCACGACATTCACGGGCTCCAGCGTGAGCTTGCCCGGTGCCAGATCGAGACGGCGACGGGCGTGTGCCACACCGGGGAGGAACTGCACGAGGAGTTGCGCAGCCTGCGACGCCGGCTGGTGAAGGCCGCCGCGGGCCGCGACCTGCTGCTGGTGCCCAGCGGAACCTCCCTGATCGCCGAGGGATTGCCCCCGGCGATCACCCCGAGCCCGCGGTACGAGGAGATGGCCCGCCACTTCGGGTCGATCGTGGACACGGTGACCACGTGCGGCTGTCACGTGCACGTGAGCATCCCGAGCCGCGACGTGGGTGTGCTGGTGAGCAACCAGGTGCGCAGCTGGCTCCCGGTGCTCCTCGCGCTCGCCGCGAACTCGCCGTTCCACAGCGGACACGACACCGGATACCACAGCTGGCGGCACATCATGTGGTCGCGGTGGCCGTCGGCGGGACCGCCGCCGCACTTCGATTCCGCGGACGAGTACGAGTCGTCGGTCGGGGCCATGATCGGGACCGGCGCCGCCATGGACCGGGGAATGATCTACTGGCACGTCCGGCTCTCCGACAAGCAGCCGACCATCGAGGTCCGGATCGCGGACGTCGCCATGACCGCGGCGCACGCGGCGCTCTACGCGGTGGTGGTGAAGGGTCTCGTCGGGTGGGCGCTGCGCTCGATCAGGGACGGCCACTCCGTGCCGTGGCTGCGGGTCGAGTTGCTGCGGGCGCAGTTGTGGCGTGCGGCCCGGGACGGACTCGACGGGGAATGCACGAGCCCGGCGACCGATCGGTCCCTGCCGATCCGCAGGCACCTGGAGTTGCTGAACGAGTGCGTGGCCCCGGGACTCGGCGCGAGCGACCGGGCCTTCCTCGAATCGGGCCTCGACACCGTGTTGCGGGACGGCACGGGCGCCGAGCGGCAACGGGCCGAGTTCGCGCGCGTCGGCACCCTGGCGGCGGTCGTCGATCTGCTGACCCGCGAAGTGATCAGCTGAGCGGTGGTGGCGGGGTCAGCTCGGTGAGACCTGCCGCGGTGGTGGAGCCGAGATAGCCGGGGTGCAGGAGCCCGGTGGATCCGGGTCCCGCGAGCAGCGCGCCTGCGCTGGAATCCGGTCCGGTGCGCAGCGGACCGGGGTCGTCGATCAGCGCCTCCACGGTCGCGGGGTCGGCAAGGCTGAGATCGATGCGCTGCCTCTCGGGCTGATACACGGCGAGGACGACCGGTTCGGGATAGTGGGCCGCGGTCCGGCGCATCACCTGGAATGCGGGATCGGTGCCCAATGCGAGCACGGTGACATTCGCGAACGACGCGAGGCGGTCGGTGACCGCGCGGCCGGAGTCGCTGCGCCACGTGCGCCCGTACAGGCTGAGCGCATCGGACAGGTGGCGCTGGTCGGTGTCGGCTCGCGGGCTGCCGCCCGCCGGGTCGAGGAGCGACCGCCACTGGTGTTCGTAGACGCCGCACGCGGTCTCGAAGTCGTCGTCTGCGCCGTTCGCCGTGCCCACTCCGGGGACCGGCTCGAGGGCGGATCGGCCACCGGCGAACACGGCTTCGGCGTGCCCCGAGACCGAGCAGCGGGCCACCAGTTGCACCGACCACCGCAGAAGCAGCCCGTCGCGGCAGGTGTAGCGGAAACTCAGTTCGTACCGTTGCCCTGCCGCGCGGTCGTCGTCGAGGTCGATCGTGTGCGCGAAGTCCTTGCGGGTGACGCCGTCCACCTCGGATTCCGCGGTCATATCATCGAGTGTCCACCGCCGACGCCCTCGCCGCGCGGGGATCGCCGGTGTTCGGCGTGGCCGGCCCGGTTCCGGGGTGTCGGCGGACGTGTCCGCCCCACGTGGCACGATCTTCGCGTGAGCACTCCAACTCAGCTCGAACAGCTCCATCTGGTCCTCGGTGACGAGGAATTCCTCGTCGAACGCGCGGTCGCACACGTCGTCGGCCAGGTCCGCGCGAGCGCGAACGTGGCCGCTGGCGCGGACCTTCCCGTCAACCGATTGCGGGCGGGCGACGCCGGGGCGGCCGAACTCGCCGAACTGCTCAGCCCCTCCCTGTTCGCCGAAGACCGCGTGGTGGTGCTCGAGGCCGCCGCCGAGGCAGGCAAGGATGCGGTGGCACTGGTCCTCGACGCCGCGGGCGATCCCCCTCCGGGCGTCGTCCTGATCGTCCTGCACTCGGGCGGTGGACGTGCGAAAGCCATGACCGGGGCGCTGGAGAAGCTCGGTGCCGTGGTGCACCCGTGCGCCAAACTGAAGTCCGGCGAGCTCATCGGATTCATCCGCGGCGAGTTCCGCACCCTCGGGGTCCGGGTGTCGCCGGACGTGGTGCAGAGCGTGTTCGAGGGAGTCGGCTCGAATCTGCGCGAACTGGCCGCCGCGTGCTCGCAGCTCACGGCCGACACCGGCGGGAAGATCGACGTCGCCGCCGTGCAGCGGTACTACTCGGGCAAGGCCGAGGTGAGCGGATTCGACGTCGCCGACAAGGCCGTCGCCGGCGACAGCGCGGGCGCGATCGAGGCGCTGCGCTGGGCGATGCTGCGGGGCGTGCCCCACGTGCTGCTCGCGGATGCACTGGCCGATGCGGTGCACTCGATCGCCCGGGTCGCCCCGGCCGGGCGGGGCGACCCGTTCCGGATGGCGTCGGAACTGGGCATGCCGCCCTGGAAGATCAAGAAGGCGCAGGCCCTCGCAAAGGGGTGGACACCGACGTCGGTGGGGGAGGCGCTGCGCATCGTCGCCGCGCTGAACGCCGACGTCAAGGGCGCGGCCGCCGACGCGGACTACGCCGTCGAGAGTGCTGTGGGACGCGTCTCCCGGCTACGCCAGATCTGACGTCGCCACAAGAACTACGGAGACACGACAACAGCCGCTCGGTCCGAGAACCGAGCGGCTGTTGGAGAGCCTACGACGGAAGAACCGTCAGATCTTGTTGACAGCCTGCGCGAGAGCAGACTTCTTGTTGGCAGCCTGGTTGGCGTGAATGACGCCCTTGCTGGCTGCCTTGTCGAGCTTGCGGCTGGTGGCGACGAGGAGCTCGTTGGCCTTGTCCTTGTCACCGGCCGCCGCAGCCTCGCGGAACGAGCGGATCGCCGTGCGCAGCGAGGACTTCACCGACTGGTTACGGAGTCGGGCCGCCTCGTTGGTACGGATCCGCTTCACCTGGGACTTGATGTTGGCCACGCGTAAAATCCTGTCGTCTTAAGCTGGTTACGGTCGAGAAAGCTCTGGGCGCACACATATGCACCGACAGGCGAGATTACCAGTGATCGGTGTCCGATCTCAAACCGGCGCCGGACGCGCCGACAAATCCTGCGGCTGTGCTGCTGAACGGGGGTACATGTAGCAGCATGTCTGGGATGACGCCCCCAGCATCGAAGTCGTCAACAATAACGAAGACGTCGGCAACCTCGAAAGCCCCCGGCCGAAAATCGGGGGGCAGCACACAGCCGGGTGCGAAGGCTTCGGGAACCCCGCCGCGGACCCGGGTGACCGCCCGGCCACGCAAGCCCGCGGAACCCGCCCACGTGTTCGACGGGTACACCGACATCGGGCGCTACGGGCTGGCGTTCGACGAGATGTTCGACCGCGACGGCACCGTCCGCCCGGCTTACAAAGGGGTCTTCAAGGCGCTCGAGCCCGCGGACCGGGCCGACCTCGCCGCCCGATCCGACGCACTGGGCAGGGCGTTCATCGACCAGGGCGTGACGTTCTCGCTGTCCGGTCAGGAACGGCCGTTCCCCCTCGACCTGGTGCCCCGCGTCATCGCGGCGGCGGAGTGGACGCGTCTCGAGAAGGGCATCAAGCAGCGGGTGCAGGCGCTCGAGATGTTCCTCGACGACGTGTACGGGGAACAGCGCATCCTGCGCGACCACGTGCTGCCGAAGCGGCTGGTCACCTCGTGCGAGCACTTCCACCGGGAAGCCTCCGGGATCGTCCCGCCGAACGGGGTGCGGATCCACGTCGCCGGAATCGACCTCGTCCGCGACGAGAACGGGGTCTTCCGCGTGCTCGAGGACAACCTGCGTTCGCCGTCGGGAGTGTCGTACGTCATGGAGAACCGCCGCACGATGGCGCGGGTGTTCCCCGACCTGTTCATGTCGCATCGCGTGCGGTCCGTCGGGGACTACGCCTCGCACCTGCTGCGGGCGCTGCGCGCGTCCGCCGCTCTCAACGAGGCCGACCCGACCGTCGTCGTCCTGACCCCGGGTGTCGCGAACTCCGCGTACTTCGAGCATTCGCTGCTCGCCCGGCAGATGGGTGTCGAACTCGTCGAGGGCCGCGACCTGTTCTGCCGCGACAACATGGTCTACATGCGCACGACCGAGGGTGAGCGCCAGGTCGACGTCATCTACCGGCGCATCGACGACGACTACCTCGACCCCATGCACTTCCGGCCGGACTCGGTGCTCGGGGTGGCGGGCGTGCTGAACGCGGCCCGGGCGGGCAACGTCGTCATCTCGAGTGCCGTCGGGAACGGAGTGGGTGACGACAAACTCGTCTACACCTACGTCCCGCAGATCATCGACTACTACCTCGGGGAGAAACCGCTGCTCGCGAACGTCGACACGTTCCGCTGCTGGCTCGACGAGGAATGCGAGGAGGTGCTGGACCGGGTCGACGAACTGGTGATCAAGCCGGTGGAGGGTTCCGGTGGCTACGGCATCGTCTTCGGCCCCGACGCGTCACCGAAGGAGCTGAACACGATCACCAGGAAGATCAAGGCGGACCCCCGCGGGTGGATCGCGCAGCCCGTCGTCCAGCTGTCCACGGTGCCGACCAAGGTCGGGGACGAACTGGTTCCCCGGCACGTCGACCTGCGTCCCTTCGCCGTGAACGACGGCGACGACGTCTGGGTGCTGCCGGGCGGCCTGACCCGCGTGGCTCTGCCCGAGGGGTCTCTCGTCGTGAATTCCAGCCAGGGTGGCGGCAGCAAGGACACGTGGGTGCTCGCGAGCAGGAGCTCCGACGAGGAGCGGGAACTCGCGGGTGAGGAGCTGGTGGCCGAACCGGCGCAGTCCGCCGAGGCCGAACAGGGGCCCGAACTCAGCACGACCCAACTGCAGCAACAACAACAGCAACAGCAGCAACAGGGCCGGGGAGGTGATCGCTGATGCTGGCCAGGAACGCCGAATCGCTGTACTGGATCGGCAGGTACGTCGAGCGGGCCGACGACATGGCCCGCATTCTCGACGTCGCCGTCCACCAGCTCCTCGACGACGCGTCGGTGGACCCGGACCGCACGTCCCGGTTGCTGCTGCGGGTGCTCGGCATCGAAGCACCCGACACCGAACTCGACGTCCGGTCGGTGACCGAACTGGTGGCGTTCAGCCGCAACCAGGTGGGCTCGATCATCGACTCCCTCGCCAGCGCCCGCGAGAATGCGCGCGGAGCCCGCGAGGTCACGTCCAGCGAGATGTGGGAGTGCCTCAACACCACGTACAACGGCCTCGCCGAACGGGAGCGGGCGTCCAAGCGTCTCGGCCCGCACGAGTTCTTCCGCTACGTGGAGGAACGCGCGGCGATGTTCGCGGGACTGGCAGACTCGACCATGAGCCGCGACGACGGGTACCGCTTCCTGCTGCTCGGCCGCTCGATCGAACGCGTCGACATGCTCGCGCGGATGTTGCTGTCCCGTGCCGGCGACCGCCCGTCCTCGCCCGCGTGGGTGACGGTGCTGCGCTCCGCGGGAGCCCACGACACGTACCTGCGTACGTACCGCGGCGCTCTTGACGCCAACCGGGTGGTCGAGTTCATCCTGCTGGACCGGCTGTTCCCGCGGTCGGTGTTCCACGCCATCCGGCAGGCGGAGCTGTGCCTCGCCGAACTCGACCACCAGCCGGACAGCCGCGTCGGACACCGGGCCGAGGCGCAGCGCCTCCTCGGCAGGGCGCGGAGCGAACTCGAGTTCCTGCCGCCCGGCGTGCTCCTCGAGGACCTCCAGGATCGGCTCGCGGGACTGCAGGAAACCTGCCGTGAACTCGGAGAAGCCATCGCGCTGCAGTATTTTCACGCCGCGCCGTGGGTGGCGTGGACCGATGCACGGGCCGTCGGCGGCGAATCCGTCGTGGAGGGAGAGCTGTGAGCTGGCGAATGAGAGTAGTGCACACCACCGGGTATGCCTACGACGCACCGGTCACGTCCTCGTACAACGAGGCGCGACTCACCCCCCGCGGTGACAGCAGGCAGACGGTGATCCTGAACCGGGTGGAGACGACGCCGGCGACGCGGTCGTACCGCTACACCGACTACTGGGGCACCGCCGTCACCGCGTTCGATCTCCATGCGCCGCACAAGGAACTCGAGGTCACCGGACTGTCCGTCGTCGAGACCGAACCGTTCTGGGAGCCGGAGGAGAAGGCGGACTGGGACGAACTGGCGAGCCCGCCGCTCACCGACCGGTTCAACGAACAGCTGAGCAACACCACGTTCGTGCCGCGCAGCCGCAAGCTCGACACCATCGCGCGGGACCTGCGCAAGGGACGCACCCCCCACGAAGCCGTTGTCGCGGCGGCGGACTGGGTGCACCGGGAGATGGACTACGTCCCGGGGACGACCGGCGTCCACACGTCCGCGGTCGACGCCTGGGCCGAACGGCAGGGCGTGTGCCAGGACTACGCGCACCTCACGCTGGTTCTGTTGCGCAGCATGGGAATTCCGAGTCGCTACGTGTCCGGCTATCTGCACCCGAAACCCGATGCGGCGGTGGACGAGACGGTGGCGGGGGAGAGTCACGCATGGGTCGAGGCGTGGACCGGGGCGTGGTGGGGATACGACCCGACCAACGCCGTGGCCGTGAACGAACAGCACGTGTCGGTGGGCATCGGACGGGACTATGCGGACGTTCCGCCGCTCAAGGGCATCTTCTCCGGTGGCCGGGCAACAGATCTCGAAGTCGTCGTGGAGATCACACGCCTGGCGTAAAGTGCCACCCAGATCTATCCGTGGAAAGCAGGACTAACGATCCATTTCGACGAAGGTGGGTTCAATGTCTCCAACCGCACAGGAATACGTAGAAGTCGAACCGATCTCGGATCTCAAGAAATACGCAGCAGAGGCGGTCGGTACGTTCCTACTGGTCTTCGCGGCGGTGGGCACGGCGGTCTTCGCCGGGGCGAAGGTCGGGAACCTCGGTGTGGCACTGGCATTCGGACTGACCCTGCTCTTCCTCGTCTACGCCATCGGTCCCATCTCGGGCTGTCACGTCAACCCTGCCGTCACGGTGGGGCACCTCGCGCTCGGCCGGTTGTCCGTCGCGAAGGCGGGCTTGTACATCGTTGCCCAGGTCATCGGTGGTCTCGTCGCCGGTGTGGTGGTCTACACGATCGCGCAGAGCCTGCCGTCGTACAACCGGGCGGACGACGGTCTCGGCGCCAACGGCTGGGGCGCACACAGCCCGTCCGCCATCAAGGGCCCGCTCGGCGGGGTCATCGAGAACGGTTACGGCATCGGCGCCGCGATGATCGTCGAGATCCTCCTCACCGCGCTGCTCGTGTTCGTGGTCCTCGCGTCCACCGACCAGATCTCCGACGTCCCCCTCGCCGGGGTGTCGATCGGATTCACGCTCGCCGTGATCCACCTCGTATCGATCCCGATCGACAACACGTCCGTCAACCCGGCCCGCAGCCTCGCCGTCGCGCCCTACCAGAACGGCGCGCTCGCGCAGGTGTGGTTGTTCATCGTGTTCCCGCTGATCGGCGGCGCGGTGGGCGCGCTGGTCTACCGGTCGCTATTCGGTCGATACGACCGCCTGCAGAGCTGAGCACCGACCGACCCGGGGCGGGTGCCCGGGACCTGCGGGCCGCAATTCTCACGTGCGCGGTCCTCGCGCTCACCGGAACGGTCCCCGCGACCGCGACCGCCGAGGACGCACCGCGGCCGGGACCGACGTATGTCGCCCTCGGCGACTCCCGCGCGTCCGGGCCGCTCATCGAATTCTCGGAGCACCGCGACCTGTGCCTGCGATCACCGGACCTGAACTATCCGGCGAAGCTGGCGCGGCTGATCGGCGCCGCCACGTTCACCGACGTCACGTGCTCCGCCGCCACACCCGCCCACGTGATCAGCACCGCGCAGTTCGTGGGGACGCACTTCGCCCCGCCGCAGATCGATGCCCTGCGCGCGGACACCGACGTCGTGACGCTCAGCATCGGCGGCGGCGGTTCCAACCACCTGCCCGTGTCGGTGCGCTGCGGCGCCCTCGTCCCCGGCGCGGACGCCGGGTGCCGCGACAACCCGCGGGCGGAACAGCTCACGGTCGAGGGGATCGCGAAGATGGCGCCGCAGGTCGACGCGGTGGTGGCCGCGATCGTGGCGAAGGCCCCGCACGCCGAGGTCTATCTGATCGGGCACGGCGGTTCCGTCGGCCGACGCGGCTGCTGGCCGAATCTGCCCGTGTCCGACGCGGACGCGGTCTGGCTCAACCGGTACTTCGAACGGTTCAACCAGATCTACGTCGACGCCGCCGCCAGGTACGGAGTGCACTACATCGACATCGCGAAGGCCGCCGTGGACGGCGGGCACGACGCGTGCGCGCCGACGGGGCAGCGGTGGTTCGAGGGGATGCTGCCGCAATCACCCGCCGAACCGGCACATCCCAACGCTCTCGCGATGACCGCGATCGCGGAGATGGTCGCCGAAGATCTGGGCCGGTGACCGCGTCACTGCCAGCTGAAGTCCGTGCGCAGACGCTGCGCGACGATCTCGAACTTGTCCCGGTCCATGACGGCGCCCTCGCGGCGGATCCCCGCCTCCGGCACGTCCAGCACCCGGTCCAGCCGGATCCAGCTCGCACGGCCCTCCGCGTCCCACGACCCCGAGCCGACCGCGATCCAGTCCCGGTCCCCGTCGTGCTTGCTCTGCGAGGACAGCATCAACCCCAGCAGGGTGTCGCCGTCGCGCCCGACGACGAGCACGGGCCGGTCCTTGCCCTGGCTCGCGTCCTCCTCGTACGTCACCCACGTCCACACGATCTCGCCCGGATCCGCACGCCCGTCCAGGTCGGGGGAGTACTCCACCTTCCGTGCCCGATGGGCGGTCGGGGCGGAGTCTGCGGTGACCGGACGGCCCGGCGCCGGCTTCGGCGCGGCGGCCGTCGACCCGGTCAGGACACCGGCCGCGCGGTCCAGCGCGCCGGACTTCTGCAGCTGCGCCAGAAGCTGCGGTCCCTTGTCCCGTGCAAGTCGGCCCAACGTCTTCCCGATGCTGCTCCACGTGCTCGCCATGGCCGCCGAGCTTAGTGCGTGTATGCCGCAGCAGCCGCAACGCGGTGGCTTGGATATCCTGACAGGTGACAGTGGCCCGGAACCGGGCCGGTGCCGGTCCAGGTAAGGGGTCCCCCATCAGCAGCTTCGCCGACAAGACGTTCACGGATCCTGCCCGGATCCGGAATTTCTGCATCATCGCGCACATCGATCACGGCAAGTCGACGCTGGCCGACCGCATGCTCCAGCTCACCGGTGTGGTCGAGGAGCGGCAGATGCGTGCCCAGTACCTCGACCGCATGGACATCGAGCGCGAGCGCGGCATCACGATCAAGGCGCAGAACGTCCGGCTCCCGTGGAAGGTGGGCGACGAGGAGTACGTCATCCACCTCATCGACACCCCCGGGCACGTCGACTTCACGTACGAGGTCTCCCGTGCACTCGAGGCCTGCGAGGGCGCGATCCTGCTGGTGGATGCCGCGCAGGGCATCGAGGCGCAGACTCTCGCCAACCTGTACCTGGCGATGGAGAAGGACCTCACCATCATCCCGGTGCTCAACAAGATCGACCTGCCTGCCGCCGATCCCGACCGGTACGCCGAGGAGATCGCGCACATCACCGGATGTGAACCGGGTGACGTGCTGCGCGTGTCCGGCAAGACCGGCATGGGCGTGAAGGAACTGCTCGACGAGGTGGTGCGGCAGATCCCCGCCCCCGTCGGCGACCCCGACGGTCCGGCGCGCGCCATGATTTTCGACTCCGTGTACGACGCGTACCGCGGCGTCGTCACGTACGTCCGCGTCGTCGACGGCCGGATCTCGCCGCGCGAGAAGATCACCATGATGTCGACAGGCACCACCCACGATCTGATCGAGGTCGGCATCATCTCGCCCGAACCGAAGGCCAGCATCGGTCTCGGCGTCGGCGAGGTGGGTTACCTCATCACCGGCGTGAAGGACGTCCGGCAGTCGCGTGTCGGCGACACGGTCACCGCCGCCCGCGGCGGTGCGACGGAACCCCTCGTCGGTTACCGCGACCCCAAGCCGATGGTCTACTCCGGCCTCTACCCGCTCGACGGCTCGGACTACCCGGTGCTGCGCGACGCCCTCGACAAGTTGCGTCTCAACGACGCCGCCCTGGCCTACGAGCCGGAGACGTCGGTGGCGCTCGGGTTCGGGTTCCGGTGCGGCTTCCTCGGACTGCTGCACATGGAGATCACCCGCGACCGCCTCGAGCGCGAGTTCGGGCTCGAGCTGATCTCGACGTCGCCGAACGTGGTGTACCGGGTGGTGATGGAGGACGGCGCCGAGCACGTCGTCACCAACCCGTCGTACTGGCCGGAGGGCAAGATCCGCGAGGTCTACGAGCCGATGGTGAAGTGCACGGTGATCGCGCCGAGCGAATTCATCGGCGCGATCATGGAGCTGTGCCAGAACCGGCGCGGGGAACTCGGCGGCATGGACTACCTGTCCGAGACCCGGGTCGAGCTGCGCTACGAGATGCCCATGGGCGAGATCATGTTCGACTTCTTCGACGCCCTGAAGTCGCGCACCAAGGGGTACGCCAGCCTCGACTACGAGGAGGCCGGCGAACAGCAGGCCGACCTGGTGAAGGTCGACATCCTGCTGCAGGGTGAGGCCGTCGACGCGTTCTCGTCGATCGTGCACCGTTCCGCGGCAGGCGCGTACGGCGGGCGGATGACGTCGAAGCTGCGGGAACTGATTCCCCGCCAGCAGTTCGAGGTGCCGATCCAGGCGGCGATCGGCTCGAAGATCATCTCGCGTGAGAACATCCGCGCCATCCGCAAGGACGTGCTGGCCAAGTGCTACGGCGGCGACATCAGTCGTAAGCGCAAGCTGCTCGAGAAGCAGAAGGAAGGCAAGAAGCGGATGAAGACCATCGGCCGGGTCGAGGTTCCGCAGGAGGCCTTCGTGGCGGCGTTGTCGTCCGAGTCGGTCGGGGACAAGCCGAAGAAGTAGGCACCGCGACCTCCGTTGTTTCTCCTCCGTCGAGTCTGATCGAAAGTAGGTGCGGCACGTGGCCCTCGAAACCTGGTTGACCCGGACACTGGGAATCGAGGTGCCGATCTTCGGCGCCCCGATGGGTGGACGGGCCGGCGGGACTCTCGTCGGCGAGGTGTCGAAGGCGGGCGGGCTCGGCCTGCTCGGCGCGGCCCGCTACGCCACCCCGGAGTGGGTGGCGAAGGAGACGGCGGTCGCGCGGAGCATCGGCGGCGACGCCTTCGGGATCGGGTTGATGACGTGGGCGCTCGACGACGACGACGCTCTGCTCGACGCCGCGCTGGCGGAGAACCCGCGGGTCGTGTCGCTGTCGTTCGGTGATCCCGCCCCCTACGTGGAGCGGGTGCACGCCACCGGGGCGCTCGTGATGTCGCAGGTGAACACGGTCGACGATCTGCGGGTCGTGGAGGCGGCGGGCGTCGACTTCGTCATCGCGCAGGGCGCCGAGGCGGGCGGCCACACCGGCCGGATCGGGACGTTGCCGCTGCTGCAGGAGATCCTGGACGCCACCGCGCTGCCCGTGCTCGCGGCCGGCGGCATCGCGACCGGCCGCGGTCTCGCCGCCGTTCTCGCTGCAGGCGCGGAAGGCGCGATGATCGGGACCGCGTTGCTGGCCAGCCCCGAAACCATCGGACCGGAGTACGCCCGCGGCAGGCTGATCGCGGCGGGCAGCGCCGACACCGTGTACACGTCGGTGTTCGACCAGGCGCGCAGCCAGCCGTGGCCGGCCCGGTGGGGTGGGCGGGCCCTGAGCAACGAGTTCACGTCCCGCTGGCACGGCGCACACGCCCCCGACACCGAACTCGCCGCCGCCTACGACCCCGCGAATCCCGACCTCGGTGTCGTGTACGCCGGGGAGGCGGCTGGTCTCGTCACGTCGGAGCGGCCGGCCGGTGTCGTGGTGCGGCAGATCGCGGCCGACGCGGAGCGGTTGCTACACCGTTTCGCGGAGTAACCGCAGTCGCAGGTCCTCGGCCTGATCACACCGCGTAGTGGGCAGGGTGGAAGCCGCTCGCCGCGGCCTCCTCGGCGCGGATGACGTGAACGACCGCGTTGATCAACGCCAGATGGGTGAACGCCTGCGGGAAATTGCCCAGGTGCCGTCCCGACCCGGGATCGATCTCCTCCGCGTACAACTCGAGGGGGCTGGCGAACCCGAGGAGCCGCTCGCACAGGCGCTTCGCGCGGTCGAGCTCACCGATCTCCACGAGCGCCGACACGAGCCAGAACGAACAGATCGTGAACGTGCCCTCCTTGCCCGTCAGCCCGTCGTCCGTGGTCTCCACCCGGTAGCGCAGCACCAGCCCGCCCTCGGTCAGCTCGTCCGCGATGGCGAGCACGGTCGCGCGGATACGCGGGTCGTCGGCGGGCAGGAACCGCAGGAGCGGAGCGAGGAGGAGTGAGGCGTCGAGTTCGTCGCTGCCGTACCGCTGGGTGAGGACTCCGCGTGCGTCGACGCCGTGCTCGAGAATGTCGGCCTTGATCTCGTCGGCGAGTTCGGCCCACTGGTCCGCGTAACTCGTCTCGCCCTGCTGCTCGGCGAGTTTCGCGCCCCGGTCGAGCGCCACCCAGCACATGATCTTCGACGACGTGAAGTGCTGTGGTTCGCCGCGCACCTCCCAGATGCCGCGGTCGGGGAGCTGCCAGTGCTCGATCGCCTCCTCGACCTGACGTTTGAGCATCGGCCACAGCGTTTCCGGCACCCGCTCGCGCGATCGCACGTGCAGGTACACGGAATCGAGAATCGTTCCCCAGATGTCGTGCTGATCCTGGTCGTACGCGCCGTTTCCGACCCGGACCGGACGCGCGCCGTCGTAGCCGGACAGATGCGGCAGCTCCTCCTCGACGAGGGTCCGCTCGCCGCCGACGCCGTACATCACCTGCAGCGGCCGGTACTTGCCGTCGTCGGCACTGGACACGTCGTAGAGGAACGCGAAGAAATCGTCGGCCTCCCGGTCGAGTCCGAGGCTGTACAGACCCCACAGCGCGAACGTCGAATCGCGGACCCACGCGTAGCGGTAGTCCCAGTTCCGTTCACCCCCGGGGGTTTCCGGAAACGAAGTGGTCGACGCGGCGAGCAGCGCGCCGGTGGGGGCGTACGTCAACCCCTTCAGGGCCAGGGCGCTGCGCTGCAGGTAGCCACGCCACTTGTGGTCGGGGAAGCGGCCGGTCGTGATCCATTCCCGCCAGAACTTCGCTGTCTGCCACATCTTCTCGGCAGCCTCGTCGTACGTCTGCGGCGCAGGCAGGTGCGACCAGGACAGTGCCACGAACACGTTGTCGTCCTCGACCATCCGGGTCCGGGCGCGGGCCTCGCGCCCTTCCAGTCCGAGCTTCATGTTGCTGGTCAGCCGGAGAGTCGGATGGTCGCCCGGACCGCTCGACGTGCAGGTGGCGGTGGCTTCCTCGTAGACCTTGCCGGTGTACTCCCACACTGCGTCGCCGCGGTGGTAGTCGAACGCGGGCTCGCAGCTCATCTCGAGGTCCACGGTGCCGTTCACGCATTTGACGGTCCGCAGCAGGATGTGTTCGGCATCCCAGTCCGTGGGGGTGCGGCGGCGGGAGCGGGACCGCTGCTCCACGTTGTGCCACGGGCCGAGCACGAGTGCGTCGCGGACGATGAGCCACCCTGTCGGGGTCTGCCACGTCGTCTCGACGATCAGTCCCCCGGGCAGGTAGCGGCGGGCGGCGGGCACGTTCTGCCCGTACGGTGCGATCCGGAAGTGGCCGGCGCTGCGGTCGAGGACGGCGCCGAAGACGCTGGGGGAGTCGGGCCGGGGGATACACATCCACTCGACCGCGCCGTTCCGTGCGATCAGGCACGTGTTCTCGCAGTCCGACAGGAATGCGTAATCGTCGATCGGCGGAAACGCGCGACGGTGACGATGCGCGGCGGAGCGGGGCTGGTCGTCCGAGTGCGCATCGAGAGACACCATCTGCTTATCATCGGCTGTCGTCGTCGCGGCGTCCACCTGTGCGCCGACTCGGTGCCGGCGAACGATAGGGTGGCACCGTGGACCGGATGGCGAGTTGGTGGGACGGCTTCGAGCTGTGGATCGCCGGACTCCCGTTCGTTCCGCAGGTCGCTCTCGTGCTGCTGGTCATGGTGCCGGTGTGCGGGGGACTGGCGTGGCTGCTCGATCGTGGGCTGGCCGCAGTCTTCGTTCTGCTCAGGCGGGACGTCTCGAAGGTGGAGGAACACTGATGCCGCGCTCACGCGTCACACTCGCGCTGCTCGCGCTGATCGTCCTCGTCGTCGTCGCCTGGCTGCTCACCCGGTAAATCCTGTTCGATGTGGGAGGTTGGTTCAGCCTCTGCTACATTTCACGGCGTGTCTGAAGCCGCTGTACACCAGGTCCGCCATGAATTGGCGTTGATCGCTGTCGGCATGCTTGCAGTCGCCGACATCGACTGTTGTTGATTCTTCCTCGCACACAGCCATGCGCCCGGGTGGCACCGCGCACGCTCGACCCCCTCGCGGTGCTGATTTTCGTCCGCATTCCCGATTCCGCCCGGGCGATCCCTGCGTTCTTCCCCTCTGCACCACCTCTCTCCTTGTTTCGCACCACCACTCTGTGTCAGATCCCCAGGAAGGTTTCTCCCATGAAACGCCGTTCTCGCAGTCTTCTCACGGCCCTCGTGACGCTCGGAGCTGTTGCGCTGACCGCGTGCAGCGGCGGCGCCAGCGACACGGCCGGCGGCGACTCCGCCGGTGCCGACGGCAGCGCGGGCACCATCAACCTGTACGCGTACGCCGTGCCGAAGCCGGGCTACGACAAGCTGATCCCCGCGTTCAACGCCACCGACGAGGGCAAGGGCGTGGCCTTCCAGCCGTCCTACGGCGCCTCCGGTGACCAGTCCCGCAAGGTCAAGGACGGCGCCGAGGCCGACTTCGTCAACTTCTCCGTCGAGCCCGACATCACCCGCCTCGTCGACGCCGGCCTGGTGGACAAGAGCTGGAACCAGGACGCCTACAACGGGATTCCGTTCGGTTCGGTCGTCACCATCGTCACGCGCGAGGGCAACCCGAAGAACATCCGCGACTGGGACGACCTGCTGCGTCCCGACGTCGAGGTCGTGACCCCCAACCCGTTCAGCTCCGGATCCGCGAAGTGGAACCTGCTCGCGCCGTACGCCGCGAAGAGCAACGGCGGCCAGGACCCGGCCGCCGGTCTCGACTACATCACCGCGCTGGTGAACGACCACGTGAAGATTCAGCCGAAGTCGGGCCGCGAGGCGTCGGAGGCATTCCTGCAGGGCACCGGCGACGTGCTGCTCAGCTACGAGAACGAGGCGCTGTTCATCGAGGGCAACGGTGATCCCGTCGAGCACGTGACCCCGCCGACGACGTTCAAGATCGAGAACCCGGTCGCGGTGCTGTCGAACAGCAAGAGCCTGGAGAAGGCCAACGCGTTCAAGGACTTCCTGTACACCACCGAGGGCCAGAAGCTGTGGGCCGAGGCCGGATTCCGTCCGGTCGATCCCGCGGTCGCCACGGAGTTCGCCGACAAGTTCCCGGCGCCGGCCAAGCTGTGGACCATCGCCGATCTCGGCGGCTGGGCCAAGGTCGACTCCGAGGTGTTCGCCAAGGACACCGGGTCCATCGCAGTGATCTACGACAACGCAACCAAGTAAGACCGACGTGAGCGACATATCGACGACGACGGGCGGACGCGGCATCACGGTGCCGCCTCCGCCCGTTCCGCCTGCGCGCAAGAAGGTCGCCCGGGTCACCGGTGCCGTGGGACCGCTCGGCATCGGCATCGGCATCGCGACCCTGTGGCTGAGTGTCATCGTGGTCCTGCCGCTCGCCGCGCTCACCGTGGCCTCGTTCGGCGACGGGATCGCCGGCTTCGTCGACGCGATCACCTCCCCGGTGGCGGTGGCGTCCCTGCGGGTCACCGTCGTGGTGTCCGTGGTGGTGGCCGTGATCAACGTGATCATGGGCACGCTCATCGCGTGGGTTCTCGTCCGCGACGAATTCCCCGGCAAGCGGGTCGTGAACGCGCTGATCGACCTGCCGTTCGCGTTGCCGACCATCGTCGCCAGCATCGTGCTGTTGTCGCTGTACGGCCCGGAGAGCCCGATCGGCGTCCACCTCAACGCCACGCAGCCCGGCCTGATCGTGGCGCTGGCGTTCGTGACACTGCCTTTCGTCGTCCGCTCGGTGCAACCGGTGCTGATCGAGGTGGACAAGGAAGTCGAGGAGGCCGCGGCCTCCCTCGGCGCCGACAACGTGACGATCTTCCGCAGGGTGGTGCTGCCGACCCTGACTCCGGCGATCATCAGCGGCGCCGGACTCGCGTTCGCCCGCGCGATCGGCGAGTACGGCTCCGTCGTCCTGATCGGCGGAAACATTCCCCGGGAGACTCAGGTCGCATCCCAGTACATTCAACAGCAGATCGAAATCGACAGGCCGGCCGCCGCGGCGGCCGTGTCGGTGGCCCTCCTGGCCATCGCGTTCGTGACGTTGTTCGCCCTCCGGGTCTTCGCCAGCCGGGGGCAGCGTCGTGAGGAGCAGGCGGAATGAAGCTCTCTGGGTCCACCCGGATCACCCTGCGCGCGGTCGCGCTGCTCTACCTGTTCGGCCTGCTGGTCGTGCCCATCGTCATCATCCTGTTCCGCACGTTCGAGAACGGGATCGGCGCCTTCATCGATTCGATCAGCACACCGGCTGCGATCTCCGCACTCAATCTGTCCCTGCTGATCGTGGCCATCGTCGTCCCGGTGAACGTGGTGTTCGGGATCGTCACGGCCCTCGCGCTGGTGCGGGGCCGGTTCCCGGGCCGCGGTCTGGTGCAGGCGGTGGTCGACCTCCCGTTCGCCGTCTCACCCATCGTGGTCGGTGTGTCGCTGATCCTGCTGTGGGGCGCCAACGGCTGGTTCGGCGGGCTCGAATCGCTGGGGTTCAAGGTGATCTTCGGGCTCCCCGGCATGGTCATCGCAACCCTGTTCGTGACGCTGCCGTTCGTGGTGCGGGAGGTGGAGCCCGTCCTGCACGAGATCGGCGAGGAACAGGAACAGGCCGCCGCGACGCTCGGCGCGAGCCGCTGGCAGACGTTCTGGCTGATCACTCTGCCTGCCATCCGCTGGGGTCTGACCTACGGCGTCGTCCTGACGGTCGCCCGTTCGCTGGGCGAGTTCGGTGCCGTGATCATGGTGTCCTCGGGCTTCCCCGGGGTGTCCCAGACCCTGACCCTGCTCGTGCATTCGCGCTACATCGACGACCACAACACGTTCGGTGCGTACTCCGCAGCCACCCTGCTGATGGGCATCGCGCTGATCACCCTGCTTCTGATGACTCTGCTCGACCGCAAGAGGAGCACCACATGATTACCGTGACCGGCGCCCGGAAGAACTACGGGTCCTTTGCTGCTCTCGACGACGTCTCCATCGACATCCCCTCGGGTTCGCTGACCGCGCTCCTCGGGCCCAGCGGGTCGGGCAAGTCGACGCTGCTCCGCTCCATCGCCGGCCTCGAGGCCCTCGACTCCGGCACCGTGGTGATCGGCGGCAAGGACGTCACCGACATCTCCCCGCAGAAGCGGGACATCGGCTTCGTGTTCCAGCACTACGCGGCGTTCAAGCACATGACGGTGCGCGACAACGTCGCGTTCGGTCTGAAGATCCGCAAGCGGCCGAAGCCGGAGATCGACAAGAAGGTCAACGAGCTTCTCGAGATCGTCGGCCTCGACGGCTTCCAGCACCGCTACCCGGCGCAGCTGTCCGGCGGTCAGCGTCAGCGGATGGCGCTCGCGCGGGCACTGGCGGTGGACCCGAAGGTGCTGCTCCTCGACGAGCCGTTCGGCGCCCTCGACGCGAAGGTCCGCACAGACCTGCGCACCTGGCTGCGCCGGTTGCACGACGAGGTGCACGTGACGACGGTGCTGGTCACCCACGACCAGGAGGAGGCGCTCGACGTCGCCGACCGGATCGCGGTCCTCAACAAGGGCCGGATCGAGCAGATCGGGGAGCCGGAGGACCTCTACGACCGTCCCCACAACGACTTCGTGATGTCGTTCCTCGGGTCCGTGGCCAAGCTCAACGGGCAGTTGGTCCGGCCGCACGACATCCGCCTCGGCCGCGACCCCGACCTGGCCCTCGCGCAGCAGGCGGGGACGGCCGAATCGCTCGGTGTCACGCGGGCCACGGTGGAGCGCGTGGTGCACCTCGGGTTCGAGGTGCGGGTGGATCTGCGCAACGAGGCCACCGGCGAACCGTTCTCCGCCCAGGTGACCCGCGGCGACAGTGCGGCGCTCGGCCTGCGGGAGGGCGAGACCGTCTACGCGCGGGCGACGCGGGTACCCGAACTCCCGGAGGCCGAAGTTCCGGTCTCCCTGTAACTCCCCGCCGATGTAGGAGGCGACTGTGGCGACCCCGGTGAATCCCGTCCGTGACAACGTTCTGATCGTGCACTGGCACGATCTGGGCCGTCACCTCGGGTGTTACGGCGCGTCCGGGGTTCGCAGTCCGAACCTCGACCGGCTCGCCGCGGAGGGTGTGCTGCTGACCGACGCACATGCGGCGGCGCCGCTGTGCTCACCCTCGCGCGGTGCCCTGTTCTCGGGCCGGTACCCGCACAGCAACGGACTGATCGGACTTGCGCATCACGGCTGGCAGTACCACGACGACGTCCGCACGCTGCCGTCCCTGCTGGCGGAGGCGGGGTGGTACACGGCCCTGTTCGGGATGCAGCACGAGACCGCGTATCCCAAGCGGCTCGGCTTCCACGAGTACGACGTGTCGAACTCGTACTGCGAGTACGTCACCGATCGGGCGTCGCGGTGGCTGGCGCGGTTCCCTCCGCACCCGTTCCTGCTGACCGCAGGTTTTTTCGAGACGCACCGCCCATATCCGGTCGACAGGTATGCGCCCGCCGATCCCGAGGGTTTCGACGTGCCGCCGTACCTGCCCGACCGTCCGGAGGTCCGTGAGGACCTGGCCGGGTTCCACGGGTCGATCGAGGTGGCCGACGCCGCGGTCGGCAGGCTGCTGCAGACCCTGGAGGACGAGGGGTTGGACGACAGCACGTGGGTGGTGTTCCTCACCGACCACGGCGAGGCGTTCCCCGGCGCGAAGTCGACGCTGTATGCGCCGGGCACCGGAATCGCGACGATCATCCGCCCACCGCGACGGTTGCGGGCGGCGCCCCGCGTCTACGACGACCTGTTCAGCGGGGTGGATCTGGTTCCCACCCTCCTCGAACTGCTGGGCGTCCCGGTCCCCGCGGCCGTGGAGGGCGTCTCCCACGCCGCGCAGTTGCTGGGCCTGTCGGAGGCGACCGCGCGCGACGTCCTGTTCACGGAGAAGACGTTCCACGACAGCTTCGACCCCATCCGCGCGGTACGCAGCAAGCGGTTCAGCTACATCGAGAACTACGCGCCGCGGCCCAGGCTCGACCTGCCCCTGGACATCGAGAACAGCCTGTCCGGTGCGGCGCTGGGCACCGAGCATCTCCTGCCGCGCCCGAGCCGGGAACTCTACGACCTGCTCGCCGATCCCGGTGAACGCGACAATCTCGCCGACACCGAGGACTTCGCCGGGACGCAGGCCGAGTTGGCACTCGAACTCGCGACGTGGCGGCGGGCGACGGGCGACTCGATCCCGAGCGAGGAGGAGGGAACGGCGTACGCCCGGAAGGCGATGGAGGAGTACCTCGCCACGCTCGGCCGGGTACCGGACGTGCGTTCGGCCTACAGCGAGGAACGCGGAATCCTGGACGAACCCCGGAGCGGTGTGGAGGCGTAGCAGCGTCGAGACGCAGGGCGCCGCGGGTTGATGATCGCGTTTCCGTCGCCGTGACCTGCACGCCAGTCGGCGCCGTCGCGATGGAGGTGTCGAGCCACGGTCTCGCTCTGCACCGGATCGACGGGACGTTCTTCCGGGGGGGTGTTCACGAATCTCGCCCGCGACCATCTGGACTTCACCCCGACATGGACGCGTACTTCGCGGCGAAGGCGAGATTGTTCGACCCCCGGCACTGCACGGCCGCGGCCATCGGCATCGACGACGAATTCGGTCGCCGTCTCGCCGCCACCGTCACCGTGCCCCGGCTGACGTTCTCGTCGAGGACGAAGGCGGCCGACATCCACGCGTCTCGTGTGCGCGCGGACGAGGGCGGCACGACGTTCACGCTGCACGGCGCCGGGGACCGGGAATCGGTGCGGCTCCGGTTGCTCGGCGTGCACCAGGTGGACAACGCGCGCGCCGCGATCTCGGCCCTGGTCGTCCGGGGCGTGGACCTCGACACGGCGATCGGGGATCGAGAACGTCGACACCATCCCGGGACGCCTGGAGGCCGTGGACGCGGGTCAGGCGGCCGGGTCATCGCCGTCGTCGGGGCGACCGGTGAGCGCGACCCCGGCAAGCGCGCCCCGCTCGGCGGTCACGCTCGCCGCGCCGGCCGACGTCGTGGTGGTCGCAGGACGTGGGCACGACGGGGTCCAGGCGTACGGTCCGCGCCGGCGCGTGTTCGACGACCGGATCGCGCTCCACGAGGCACTGCTCCGCTCCCGGACCTAGGTCTGCAACCCCTCGTGCCGGGCGAGTTCGGTGAGAATCCGGGCGACCAGGTCGTCGAGGTCGGCGCCGGTGGTGTCGAAGGCGAGGTCCGGGTTCTCGGGCGCCTCGTACGGGGCGTCGATCCCGGTGAGGCCGCGGAGTTCGCCCGCGCGCGCCCGGGCGTAGAGCCCCTTGGGGTCGCGTCGCTCGCACTCGGAGACCGGGGTGCTGACGTGAATCTCGAGGAACGGCAGGTCCGCGGCCTCGTTCAGGGCGCGGGCGATCGCGCGGTCCGAGCGGAGCGGCGAGACCATCGACGCGATGGCGACCACCCCGGCGTCGGCGAACAACCGGGTGAGGTGACCGACGCGGCGGATGTTCTCGGCCCGGTCACCGGGTGAGAACCCCAGGTCGTCCGAGATGCCGTGCCGGACGTTGTCGCCGTCGAGGAGGTAGGCGGTCCGGCCTGCGTCGACGAGCGTCCGTTCGAGCGCGACCGCGACGGTCGACTTCCCGGACGCGGGCAGCCCGGTGAGCCAGATGGTGGCACCCCGCTGCCCGGTCGCGGACCAGCGCCGATCCCGCTTCAGCGACGACGGGTGCCATTTGATGTCATTCCGGGTCTGCTCGCCGGGAACCACTTCCCGGGTGGCGCTGACGGTTCCGGCGCCGACGGTGTCGTTGCTCTGCTCGTCGATGAGGATCAACGCGCCGGCGTCGCGATTAATGGCGTAGGGGTCGGCGAGCACCACGGTGCTCGTCCGGAGCGTGATCCGGCCGATGTCGTTGAGGGCGAGTTCGCTGGGGGAATCGTGTTCTTCGAGGGTTTCCGGGTCGAGCCGGGTGTGCAACTCCTGCACCGTGGCGCGCACGGTGCGGCTGGTGTGCTTGAGTGCCACCCGGTCGCCCGCCCGCAGCGGCGTCTCGCTCAGCCAGCACACGGTCGCGTCGATTTCGCGGGCCGGGACGGGTGCGGTCGCATCGGTGGCCGCACTCACCACGAGGTCGCCGCGGGCGACGTCGACGTCGTCGGCGAGTTCGAACGACACCGACAGCGGCGCGACCGCGACGGCCCGGTGCGGATCGAGGGTGTCGAGGGCGGTGACCGTGCTGCGGGAACCGGCAGGCAGCACCACCACTTCGTCCCCGACGGACAGGGTGCCCGCCGACAGCCGGCCGGTGTAGCGGCGCCGCTGGTGGTCCGTGGGACGCGCGACCCACTGGATGGGGAGTCTCAGTTCGGATGCGACGGCCGACGGCGCGGCGAGTTCCACCGCCTCGAGGTACTCGAGGAGCGTGGGCCCGGTGTACCAGGGTGTCGAATCCGACCGCGTGACCACGTTGTCTCCCCGGGTGGCGGACACCGGGATCACCGTGACGTCGCGGCCGCCGAGGCGCTGCGCGAGCAGGCCGAGTTCGGATTCGACTTCCTTGAACCGGGTCTCGTCGAAGTCGACGAGGTCGATCTTGTTGACCACCGCGACCAGGTGTGGGACGCCGAGGAGGTCGGCGATCCGGGCGTGGCGCCGGGTCTGCCGGAGCACGCCCGTCCGCGCGTCGACGAGCAGCACGGCCACGTGGGTGTTCGACGCGCCGGTGAACATGTTGCGGGTGTACCGTTCGTGCCCCGGCGTGTCGGCGAGGACGAAACTCCGCGTCGGTGTCGAGAAGAAGCGGTAGGCGACGTCGATGGTGATGCCCTGCTCGCGTTCGGCCCGCAGTCCGTCGGAGAGGGCGGCGAGATCTGCCTCACCGTCGGCGTTCGTCACCGCCTCGAGATGATCGGTGGGCAGGCTTCCGGTGTCGTGGAGGAGGCGGCCGATGAGGGTGCTCTTCCCGTCGTCGACGCTGCCCGCGGTGGCGAGTCGCAGCAATTGGCGAGGCCGGCCTGTGGTGGTCATCAGAAGTACCCCTCGCGCTTGCGGTCTTCCATCGCGGCAACGGAAGTCCTGTCGTCGGCCCGGGTTTCCCCGCGTTCGGAGACCGTGGCCGCGGCGATCTCCTCGATCACGCCGGCGACGTCGTCGGCGTCCGAACGCACGGCGCCGGTGATGGTGAGGTCCCCGACGGTGCGGTACCGCACCCGGAGTCGTTGCACCAGTTCGTTTTCGGTGGGCAGCGTGTACTCGGACAGTCCGAGCAGGATGCCGTCGCGCTCGAACACCTGCCGTTCGTGGGCGAAGTAGATCGACGGTAGTGCGAGCTTTTCGAGTTCGATGTAGCGCCAGATGTCGAGTTCGGTCCAGTTGCTGAGCGGGAACACCCGGACCTGCTCGCCGCGGCGGATCCGCCCGTTGTACAGCGACCACGGCTCGGGGCGCTGCGAACGCGGATCCCACTGCCCGAACTCGTCGCGGAAGCTGAGCACCCGCTCCTTCGCGCGGGCGCGTTCCTCGTCCCGGCGCGCACCACCGAAGGCGGCGTCGAAGCGGTGCTCCTCCAGGGCGTCGAGCAGGGTCCGGGTCTGCAGCCGGTTCCGGGACGTGCCGGGACCACCCGTTTCGGTGACGCGGCCCTTGTCGATCGACTCCTGCACCGACGCGACGATCAGACGGTGACCATCCTGGGCGAGCCGTCGATCGCGGAAGTCGATCACCTCGGGGAAGTTGTGCCCGGTGTCGACGTGCAGGACGGGAAACGGCAACGGGGACGGCCGGAACGCCTTCTCCGCCAGCCGCAGCAACACGATCGAATCCTTGCCCGCCGAGAACAGCAGCACCGGTCGCTCGAGTTCCGCGACCACCTCGCGGATGATGTGCACGGCCTCCGCCTCCAGCGCGCGGAGTTCGTCGACGTGTGCGTCCGTGTCGGCGGACGGTGCGACGGTCACAGCGGAAGTCCGTTCGCGGCGGCCTCGGACCGGTATCGCTCGACCCACTCCTTGGAGCGGCCGTCGCTCTGCCGTTTCAGCGGCGGAGGGGGCGCGAGATCGGCATCGAGGCCGAGTTCGACGAGCACCTTTGCCGCCGTCGCCTGCGGGGCCGCGACGAGATCGTCGAAGCTGATGTCGATGTGGTCGAGGTCCTCCGTCTCGAACCAGTTGCGCCACTGCACATCCTGATCGCGGAGAATGCGGACGAGATGGGCGATGCCGTCCGCGTGGTATTCGGCGCCGTCGTGCGGGGCGGGCGGGGTGGCGTCGTCGCGCCAGACCTGGGTCTGCACCGCCCGCCACATCGACACCGCCTGCGCGACGACGTCACGCCGGAAGACGTGGATGAAGACGAGGTCGCGGTCCAGGATGTCGTCCAGAGCGGACCGGAGGTCGTCGCCGGAGCGGTCCGGGAGTCCGGCGGCGCGATCGAGGACGAGCGGCACCTGGTTCCACATCAGCTTGCCGCCCCACACGCCGTTGGGAGTGCGTCCGAGGTTGAGCAGTTGATCGCGCCACTGCTCCGCGGTGCGGGTGTCGGCGGTTCCCGGTTCGAGCGGGGCGAGCAGGGAGAGCACCGTCTCGTCGGTGACCGACTCGAACCACTGCCGTGGCTGCGGTGACCGACTGGTGGACGGCAGGTATTGGAAGAACTCCTCCGGGTTGCCTGCCACGGTCGTGGCACGGAGGGATTCGACGAGCAGCGTGCTGCCGCTGCGCTGCGACGCGCAGACGAGATATGAGCGTGGCTCCGACATGCCGGAAACTATAAGGGCGAAATTCGGTGCCGAAATCGGGAGGAAATCGAATTAGCGTGATCGAAACACTTGCTTTTCTACTACCGATGATCGGGGAAAATTCAGGGCGCATGGCAGGGTGAAAAGCGCCAGTTCAGGGCAGTTTTCGAGCAGTTGCAAGCGGGGTGCTCGTCGCCGGCGGAATTGTCGCGCGACGGGCGAATACGAATCAGGCTGATCGAAACCCGCGGTCAGCCTTTTCGACAGATGAGAACCGGGCACCGGGCGTGGTGGATGAGGCTCTGGCTCGTCGAACCCACGATCGAGGCGGTGAACGGATTTCTGCCGTGACTGCCGACGGCGATCAATTGCGCGCCGAAGGAGTACTCGAGGAGCACCTTCATCGGCCCACCGCGTTCGAGGCAGCGTGTGACCTCGACATCGGGATACTTCTCGCGCCACCCGGCGAGGCTCTCGGCGAGCCACGCCTCCTCGTGCTGCACCAGGTCGGACCAGTCGGTGAAGCGGCGTTCCTCCGAATACCACGCACCGAGGGTGGAATGCTCGGCCCACGTGTGCACCGCGACGAGGGGAGCGCCGAAGAACGCCGCGAACTCGAACGCATGGGCCACCGCCATGTCGCTCAGTTCGCTTCCGTCCACACCGACCACGACGGGACGCGTCTCGCTGACCTCGTGGCCCTGGATGCCGCGCCAGACGACGACGGGGCACTCGGCTCGATTCGACACCCGGACCACGTCGGAACCGGCGACCACGGATTTCATTTCACTCGTGGCCGCGGGCCCCAGAACCAGCATCCGGGCCGTCTTGGACAGTTCCACCAAAGCGTGGGCGGGTGGGCCGGGATGGGTACTGCGCTCCACCTCCAAGTCCTGCTGCCCGTTCAGTACGGCGCGTTCGGCGGCCGCGAGGACCTCCTCGCCGTCCGGGTGCCCGTCCGCGCCACCCCCGGAATTCGGATGCTTCGGTAACACGTGGACGAGGCGCAGCGGCTCCTCGAAGCGCCGCGCGGCGGACGCAGCCCACGCCGCCGCCTCCAGTGCGCCGTCCGATCCGTCGATACCTGCCACGATGCCGCGTCGAATCCGTGCTGTGCTCATGGGGGTGCTCCTCACCTCCATTCCAGTTTGATCCAGGACGGCGGCGACGCGCCAGAGGTAAATCGGCAGGCGGCCGATACCGGTGCGATCGACGTGGTCCCCGGGAATACTCGGGAGACCGGCGAGCGAAGACGAATCCGGGCTCTTGTCACGCAGGCCGACCCCGACGTGGTCGAGGAGTGGAAAAGGCGAGGTCGAGGGCAACACCCGGCGCGCCATCGACTTCCACGAGGGCGACACGGTCGACGAGAAGGCGTTCCAGGCGCTCGTCCACGCAGCCGTTGCACTGAACACAGCCTGATGCGGGCCAAGGGGTTTCGGTCGCCGAGACCCCGGTTCACCTGGGCTTTCCTCCCGTTTCGTGGTGTGGTGAACCGGAGGCGCGCGTGAACCGTGTGTACTGCTGGGAGGTGGTGACCGATGCCGGATGCCCAGACGGAGCTCATGCACGCCCTGTACGAGGAACATGCCCCCGCCGTGTGGCGGTATGCGCTCCGGCTGACCGGCGACCGCGCCCGCGCCGAGGACATCGTGCAGGAGGTACTGCTGCGCGCCTGGAAGCACCCGAACGTGCTCGACCAGTCGGAGTCTTCGGCTCGGGCGTGGTTGTTCACGGTCGCCCGGAACCTCGTGTTCGACGAGCACCGCAGTGCCCGCTCCCAGCGTGAGGTCGGGATGAGTACGACACCCGAACGGGCCGCCCCGGACGGTTCGGACGGCGCACTCGACGCCTGGATGATGGGGGATGCGCTGGCCCGGGTCAGCGCCGACCACCGTGCGGTCCTCGTGCTCGGCTACTACCGGGGGATGTCGACCCACCAGATCGCCGACGAACTCGGGATACCCGAGGGAACGGTGAAATCCCGCATGCATTACGGATTGCGGGCCCTTCGATTGGCTCTGCAGGAAATGGGGGTGACCCGATGACGCTCGACGACTTCGAGTCGCACGACGATCCCTACGTCCGCTGGGACGCCGCCTACGTGCTCGGTGCCATGTCCGGCGCCGATCGGCGCGAGTACGAGGCCCACCTCGCCCACTGCGCACAGTGCTCGCAGGCCGTGTCCGAATTGGCGGGCATGCCCGGACTGCTGGCCCTGATCACACCGGAAGAAGCGTTCGGCACGCTGTCCGACGGTGCGCCCGCAGACGAGGAGATGCCCGCACCACGCGTGCTGACCGGGCTGGTGGGAACGGTGCAGCGGCGCCGACGTCACCGGCGCGCGGCGACGGCCCTCGCAGCGGCGGCCGCCGTGATCGCCGTGGCCGTCCCCGTCGGGGTGCTGGCGACCCAGGACCGGACACCGGCCGCACCCGTCACGGCGCTGCCCGTCCCGGACCGTGCGAACACCACCGAGGCGGTGTTCGCGCCCGTGGTTCCGACGACGATCACAGCGAGCGCGTCCGTCGTGTCGACGTCCTGGGGCACGGTGATCTTCGTCGAGTGCTCCTACGAGGACACGTGGCCCGGCGACGGACGCTACGGCGCCGACACCGAGGGGTACGCGCTCACCGTGACCGATCGCTCCGGAGTGGTCACCACCGTGGCCACCTGGACCGGGGAAGCCGGGCAGACGGTGCGGCCCACGGCCACCACCAGCCTGCCCCTCGACGCGATCGCGAGCATCGACGTGCGATCCGACGACGACCATCAGGTATTGCTGACCGCAGCGTTGTGAACGGGCCGCAGGGAGTCGGCCCAGTTTCCGTACTCCCTGCACGCAGGGCCGCCGTGTCGCGCTCGTCACGACCGTTTCGAGGAAAAATGTTCTGCCACCGGTGAACCCGGCCGGTACGTGGTTCGTGTGTATATCCAGTGGGTGATCACAGGTCGCCCCATCCGATCCACGACACGGGGGTCTGCCGATGAATCTCACACATCACGAGCCACGGAAAACCGGTCGGAACATGCGTGTCGCCGACTACATCGTCGCGGCGCTGGCGGCCGAGGGAGTCGAGCACGTCTTCGGTGTGGGAGGCGCGAACATCGAGGACCTGTACGACGCGCTGCACCGCTCCCCGGACGTCGAGGGTGTCGTCGCCAAACACGAGTTCTCGGCGACGACCATGGCCGACGGATATGCCAGAACCTCGAACCGGACCGGTGTGGTCGCCGCGACGTCGGGCGGTGGTGCGCTCAATGTGATCGCCGGGCTCGGTGAGGCATTCGCGTCCCGGGTGCCGCTGCTGGCGTTGATCGGGCAACCGCCGACGTCGCTCGAAGGGTCGGGCGCGTTCCAGGACACGAGCGGACTGGCGGGGTCGATCGATGCGTCCCGGTTGTTCGGCGAGGTGTCGCTGTACTGTGCGCGCGTCGAATCGCCGCTCGACCTCGACCGCCAACTGGCCGAGGCGCTTGCGGCGGCGCGCCGCGGGGGACCGGCAGTACTGCTGCTGCCGAAAGACATTCAGCGGGCGGTCGGCGAGTTCCCGGAACCACCCCGAACGGACTCGGCCGCACAGCGCATTTCCACCACCGACGTCACGCGGCTCGCCGAGGCACTGCGCGACGACTACGGCCGCATCACCGTCATCGCAGGCGACGAGGTCGCGCGGGCAGGCGCGCGAGAGGAACTCGCAGAACTCGCGCACGTGCTCGGGGCGCGGGTTGCCGTCACACCCGACGCGAAGGACGTGCTCGACCCGGCGGCACCGGGACAACTCGGGATCACCGGCGCGATGGGGAACCCGGATGTGGTCGACGCACTGCAGGATTGCGACCTCTGCTTGCTCGTCGGCACCCGACTGCCGGTGATGGCGCGGGGAGGGCTCGACACCGTGCTGGAGAAGACGCTGGTGTACAGCGTCGGGTCGGCGACGCCGTACGTGCAGGCCCGGCACGTCCCGACCCGGGATCTGCGGGCGACGCTACGCGGGCTCGTCACCGACATCGGACCCGCCGCAACACCGGTACCCGTCGCGCACAGCGATCCGACCCCGATCGACGTGCCTCGATCGGACACGTCGGGCCTGCACTACACGGACGCGGTGAAGGCGCTCGCCGCAGCGCTGCCCGACGGCGCCGACGTGTTCGCGGACGCCGGGAACACGGGTGCCGCTGTGGTGCATCACCTTCCGGTCGCGAGGGGAGGGCGGTTCGTGGTCGCGCTGGGAATGGGCGGGATGGGCTATACCTTCGGCGCCGCGATCGGTTCCGCGTTCTCACGGGGCCGCCGCACGTTCGTGATCGCGGGCGACGGCGCGTTCTACGCGCACGGACTCGAGATCCACACGGCCGTCGAGTACGGCGTGCCGGTCACGTTCGTCGTGTTCAACAACAACGCCCACGCGATGTGCCTCACGCGCGAACAGGTGTATTTCGAGGGCACGTACACCTACAGCCGGTTCCGTCCCGCACGCATCGGGGCCGGGGTCGGCGCGCTGTTTCCCGGGCTGCCGTCCCACACGGTCGACACCCACGCCGATCTCGCCCACGCTCTGCGGTCCACGGCGGAGTCGACGGGGCCCGCCGTCATCGAGGTCGTCTGCGACGCCGACGAACTGCCGCCGTTCCTGCCGTTTCTGACCGCCCCCGTTCCAGCCGAAAAATCCGAACCCCGAGAAGGAGCACGCCGATGACCGCCCACGAGATCGCACCGCTGCCCGACCTTCCCGCCGACCTGCCCGGCCTCGTCCGCATCGAGACCTCCGACCGTCACGCGACGACACCGATCATCATGGACATGCTGAGGTCGGTGTACCCGCACGACCAGGTGTTCGGAAAGTACTGCACCGTCCAGGACTACATCGACTGCCCGCCGGACGAGGTGTTCCGCTACCTCTCGCACACCCGGAGCCTGGAGGAATGGACGTACAGCCTGCGGGGATTCACCCCCGCAGGAGAACCCGGGCTGTGGCTCGCGTACGACCGGCTCGGCGACACGACCGAAATCTACACCCGCACCGTCGCACACCCCGCCGCGATGACCGTCGACTATCACTGCGCCTGGGACCAGGGGAAACACCTGTGGATGGTGTACCTGATGCGGGTGGTGGACGCGCGCACGGTCCTCGACGTCGACGGATCCGTCGTGCTGTGGACCAACTGCCACCACCCGTTCTACGACGAGAATCCCTACCCCGAGACCGCTCCCGCCGACCGGGTTCCGTGGGTGGGTGACTTCTGGGAGATGTTCTCCGCCGGACACCAGCTCGAGATGAGCAATCTCAAGGCGATCTGCGAATACCGATGGGCGAACGACCTGCCCGTGACCCCGACGTGGATGAGTGAGTGAGACATGGACACCGTCAGCCTGATCGACATCGCCGGCTACCTGCCCGAGAACCGGGTGGGAGCAGACTATTTCGCCCGATTCGCCGACTCCGACCGGCTCGCCGCGAACATCATGTTCCGGGCGCCGAAATTCCGCCACCACATCGCGAGCGACGAGAACGCCGTCGACATGGCCGAACGCGCGGTCGCCCCGCTGATCGAACGGAACGGCTCCGAACTCGTCTCCAACGTGGACATCCTCATCACCCACACCCAGCTGCCGGACGTCCCGGTCCTGGGCACCGGCGGAGAACTCGCGCGCCGGCTGGGGATCACCCCGGACTGGGTGGTGGACCTGCACAACGGGGGCTGCGCGTCGTTCGTGTACATGATCAAGCTGGCGCGCCAGATCATGCAGACCGGTGACGCGTCGACCGCCCTGATCGTGTCGGTGCAGAACAGTGCAGGCCAGATCTTCACGCAGTCGGACGTGCGGGTGCTGGCGCAGTCGGCGGTGCCGGGTGACGGCGCCGGCGCGTGCCTGCTGGTGAAATCGGAGGCCGCTCCGGTGCTCGGGCTCGAGTGCCGGACCTACCCCGAGTTCGCCGGGGACATGACGGCCGCCGTCGATCCGCCGCGCAAGTACTGGGAGGCGGGAACCGGCCAATTGCACATCGGGTTCACCGAAACGAAGATCGCGAAGGTCTTCGCCCGCGGCAACCGGCTGGTCCCCGAGGTTGCGCTCGCGGTGTGCAAGCAGATCGGCATCACCCCGGACGAGATCGACACCCTGGTCACCAACCAGCCCAACCGGCTGTTCCTCCGCAACTGGCGGGACGCACTCGAACTACCGCCGGAACGACATCCCGACACGTTCGACGAATGCGGGAACCTGTTCGGCGCCGCGATCCCCGTCACCCTCGACCTCGAGAACCGGGCGGGCCGGATCCCCAACGGTTCGCTGGTGATGATGTCCGCCTTCGCGCACGCGGGCGACTTCGCCGGGGCCGGGGCCATCCGATGGGGCGCCGCCCCGGTGGGGGTGTGAGATGACCGCGCCGACCCTTGCCGGGCCCGGCGTGAGATACGATCTCGCGCTGAGCGAGAACCCCTTCGCCCCACTGCCTTCCGTGCTCGCCGCGCTCGACGGTGTGATGATGCAGGCGCATCGGTATCCGGAGTTCCTGCCCGACCGGCTGGTGGGGGTCATCGCCGATCACGAAGGGCTCGACGCCGATCAGGTGGTGGTGGGCGAGGGCGCCACCGGCGTCGCCCTGCAGATCATGCGCTCCGTCGCCGGGCCGGGGGAGCGGATCGTGTTCACCGCCCCGACATTCGACGGGTACCCGATCCTCGCGAGGATCGCGGCCCTGGGAGCGGTGCCGGTACCGATACTCCCGGACGGCGGGCAGGATCTGGCGGCGATGGCGGCCGCGATCGACGACCGCACCCGGCTCGTCGTCGTGTGCCGCCCGCACAACCCCACCGGAACCCTCGTCGACGCCACCGAATTGGAGGACTTCCTCCGGCGGGTACCGGAGCGGGTGGTCGTCGTTCTCGACGAGGCGTACGTGGAGTTCGTTCACCACCGACTGGTCCTGGACGCGCACCGCATTCTCGCCGAACATCCGAACGTCGTGTTCCTGCGCACGTTCTCCAAGGCGTACGGCCTGGCCGGGTTGCGGATCGGATTCGGCTTCGCGGATGCGGTTCTGGCCCGGAGGATTCGAACGCTGCAACTGCCGTTCGGGATGGGCAGCGCCGCCGTTCCCGCGGTCACGGCGTCGTACGCCGCCGAATACGAACTCCGCACCCGGGTGTCCGCCATCGTCGCCGAACGCGAGGAACTGTGGCGCACGTTGCGGGCGGCGGGAATGCCGGTCCCGCGCAGTCACGCCAACTTCCTGTACGTCCCCGGAGCAGGTGTCGGTGACGCACTCGCCCGTGCCGGCGTCCACGCGCGGACGTATCCCAGTGGTGACGTGCGGATCGCGGTCGGGAACCCGGACGCCGGGCGTGCGGTGATCGACGCGCTCAGGCCGACAGTGCGCGGAAGCGCTGCAGTTCCGTGTGCGACTGCGAGTAGCGGTCGAGCATGACGTCGAGCAGTCGGGTGTGCGGTCCGATGGTGGCCGCGTAGATGATGCCGGGCCCGCAGGATTCCGCGGCGCGGCTCAACCGGTCCGTGAGCAGTCCCGGCGCGAGGAACCACGGTGCGATCACGATGCGCTCGGCGCCGCCCTGCCGCAGCGTCGAAATGGACTGCTGCACCGTCGGTTCCGCCGCGGTGGCGAAGCACGTGACCGCGCCCGACCATCGGGTGCCCGCGACGACCGCCCCGGCCAGTGCGCGCGTACGGTCGTTGGCCTCCGGGTCGGAAGAACCGACCGCGGCGAGGACGATCCCGAGTCCGGACTCGTCGCCGGTCGCACCGACGGCTTCGCCGATCCGGTCACGGACCGCCGCGACCAGCCGGGCATCGTGCCCGAGAACGTCGGCCTGCCGGACGTGCAGGTGGGGGTGACGGAGGCGGGCGGCGTCCAGGAGTGCCGGAAGGTCGACGCGGGCGTGGAACGCGCTGCCCAGCAGCATCGGCACCACCACGGCGGAGGAATGTCCCTCGGCGGCGACCGCGTCGATCACCTGGTCCACGGACGGCGCGTTGAGGTCGAGGAAGCACAGGCGGACGTCGAGGTCCGGGCGCCGCTCCCGGAGCGCCGACACGGCAGCCGCCACCACCCGCGCACTGCGGGGGTCGCGACTGCCGTGGGCGACAGCGATCAGCGGAGTCATTGCACTAGACGCGCTCGCCGAGCTCCACCGCTGCGATGGCGTCCCCGACGAGGCCGGCCGCGAGCGTGTTGCCACCGGCCGGATCGATCAGCAGGAAGCTACCGGTGTGGCGGTTCACGGTGTAGTCGTCGGCGACGATCGGCTCGGCGACACGCACCGAGATCTTGCCGATCTCGTTGAGCTCCAGCGACTCCGGGCTCGGCTCCGACGTGAGTTCCTGCTCGTTGAAACGCTCGACGAGCGTGCCCACGATGGCCTGCGTGGTGCGAGTGCCGTGCTTGAGCAGCAGGCGGGCACCGGGACGCAGCGGCTTCTCGGCCAGCCAGCAGACGGTCGCGTCGAACTCGCCGAGCGGCTCCGGGGCGTCGGCGGGGGAGGCGATGACGTCGCCGCGGGAGACGTCGACGTCGTCGGCGAGCACGAGGGTGACGCTGCGGCCGGCGTGGGCGCTGTCGAGTTCGCCGTCCGCCGTGTCGATGCGGGTGACCGTGGTGCGGACACCCGACGGCAGGATCACGACCTCGTCACCCGGCGTCACCTCACCCGCGGCGACCTGTCCGGCGTACCCGCGGTAGTCGGGGAACTCGGCGGTCCGCGGGCGGATCACGTACTGGACGGGGAACCGGAGGCCGACCCGGTGGGGTTCGGCGTCGACCGGCACCGACTCGAGGTGCTCGATGAGGGTGGGGCCGTCGTAGTACGGGGTGTTCTCCGAACGCACCGCGACGTTGTCGCCGTGCAGGGCCGACACCGGGATCTCGACGACGTCCTCGGACGCCCAGCCGAGGGAACTGGTCAACGAGTTGAACTCCGCCGAGATGGTCGCGAACACGGTGGCGGGGTCCTCGACGAGGTCGATCTTGTTGACGGCCAGCACCAGCTTGGGGACACCCAGCAGCGCGAGAACGGCGGCGTGCTTCCGCGTCTGCGAGATGACACCCTTGCGGGCGTCGACCAGCAGGATCACCATCTGCGCGGTGGACGCACCCGACACCGTGTTCCGGGTGTACTGCACGTGCCCGGGAGTGTCGGCGAGGACGAACGAGCGGCGCGGCGTCGCGAAGTACCGGTACGCCACGTCGATCGTGATGCCCTGTTCACGCTCCGCGCGCAGGCCGTCGACCAGCAGCGACAGGTCGGGGGTGGACAGGCCCTTGTCCACCGACGCCCGGGTGACGGCGTCGATCTGATCGGCGAGAACCGATTTCGTGTCGTACAGCAGACGGCCGACGAGAGTCGACTTGCCGTCGTCCACACTGCCGGCGGTGGCAAGCCGAAGTAACTGCGTGCTTCGCGGGCTACGCACGTGGAGGTCGCTCATGATCAGAAATAGCCCTCTCGCTTGCGGTCTTCCATGGCCGCTTCGGAAACTCGGTCGTCGCCGCGGGTCGCGCCGCGCTCGGTCAGCCGGGACGCTGCGACCTCGGCGAGGATCGCCTCGTTGTCGCCGGCCTCGGAAAGAACTGCGCCGGTGGTGGACCCGTCGCCGACGGTGCGGTACCGCACCGACAGCGTCTGCAGGTCTTCACCCTCGGACGGTCCGCCCCACACGCCGGGCGTCATCCACATGCCGTCGCGCTGGTACACCTCGCGCTGGTGCGCGTAGTAGATGCTGGCCAGTTCGACGTCGTCGCGGGCGATGTACCGCCAGATGTCGAGTTCGGTGAAGTTGCTGAGCGGGAAGACGCGGACCTGCTCGCCGGGGGAGTGCTTGCCGTTGTACAGGTTCCACAGTTCAGGGCGCTGCTTCTTCGGATCCCATTGGCCGAAACTGTTGCGCAGCGAGAAGATGCGCTCCTTGGCCCGGGCCCGCTCCTCGTCGCGGCGAGCGCCACCGAAGACCGCGTCGAAACGGTTCTCGGAGATCGCGTCGAGCAGGGGAACCGTCTGCAGCGGGTTCCGGATCCCGTCGGGACGCTCGGTGAGCCGGCCGTCGGCGAGGTAGTCCTCGACCTTCGCGACGTGCAGGCGCAGGTTGTACTTGGACACGACGTGATCGCGGAAGTCGAGGACTTCCTGCAGGTTGTGGCCCGTGTCGACGTGCAGCAGCGCGAACGGCAGCGGTGCAGGCCAGAACGCCTTGATCGCCAGGTGCAGCAGCACCGTGGAGTCCTTGCCGCCGGAGAACAGGATCACGGGGCGTTCGAACTCGCCCGCGACCTCGCGGAAGATGTGGATCGCTTCCGACTCGAGTGCGTCGAGCGTGTCGAACTGCGTTCCGTCCAACTGCGGCCGGGCGGCGGCTTCTGCGAGGGAAGTGGAGATGTCGATGGTCATGAGGCGTGCAACCCGCATTCTGTCTTGGCCTGACCGGCCCAGCGGCCGCTGCGCGGATCGCTGCCGGGGGCTGGCTTGCTGGTGCACGGAGCGCACCCGATGGACGGATAGCCCTCGTCGACGAGAGGATTCACCAGAATCGAGTGCTCGTCGATGTAGGACTGCATGTCTTCGTCGGACCACGCGGCGATCGGATTGATCTTCACCAGACCGAACGCGTCGTCGAACGAGATCAGGGGGGCGTTGGCGCGGGTGGGGGCCTCGACCCGGCGGATGCCGGTGACCCACGCCTTGTAGCCTGCGAGCGTCTTCTTCAGCGGGGCGACCTTCCGCAGCGCGCAGCACCGGTTGGGTTCGCGGGCGAACAGATCCTTGCCCTCCGCCGCGTCCTGTTCGGCGACACTCGCCTCGGCCCGCGCGTTGATCACGTTGACGCCGTAGACCTGCTCGACAGCGTCACGGGTGCCGATGGTCTCCGCGAAGTGGTAGCCGGTGTCGAGGAACAGCACGTCCACGCCGGGATGAATCTGGGCGGCGAGGTGAACGAGCACACCGTCCTGCATATTCGACGCGACGATGTAGTCGCTGCCGAACGTGTCCTCCGTCCACTGCAGCAACTCTCGCGCGGAGGCGCCTTCGAGACTTGCCGCCCCCTGCGCGGCAAGGAGCCGGAGGTCCTCCTGTGTGGCTGTGGCGAGATTCAACGCAAGTCTCCTTCGTCTGCGCGCACGACCCATTCCGCGAAGCGTTCACCCTCGTTGCGGTGCTTCACGAAGTGCCGGACGACGCGATCGATGTAGTCACCGAGTTCGGCGCTGGTGACCTTGTGCTGGCGAAGCTTCCGGCCGAAGGCCGAATCGAATCCGAGGCTGCCGCCGAGGTGGACCTGGAAGCCCTCCACCTGGTTGCCCTCGCCGTCGTCGACGAGCATTCCCTTGAACCCGATGTCCGCGACCTGCGAGCGGGCGCAGGAGTTGGGGCAGCCGTTGATGTTGATCGTGATCGGCACGTCGAGCTGCGCGTTGATGTCGGCGAGCCGCTGCTCGAGCTCGGGTACGAGCACCTGCGAGCGCTTCCGCGTCTCCGCGAACGACAGCTTGCAGAACTCGATGCCCGAGCAGGCCATCAGGTTCTTGCGCCAGTGCGACGGACGCGCGGGCAGGCCCAGCTCGTCCAGGTCGGCGATCAGCTGCTCGAGCTTGTCGTCGGCGACGTCGAGGATGATCAGCTTCTGGTACGGCGTGAAGCGGATCTTGTCGCTGCCCGCACGCTCGGCGGCGTCCGCGACCTTGGCCAGGATCGTGCCCGACACGCGACCCGCGATGGGGGCGACCCCGACGGCGTTGAGGCCGTTGCGGGTCTTCTGCACACCGACGTGGTCGATCGGCCGGGTGGGCTTCTCCGGCGCGGGGCCGTCGATGAGCTTGCGCTTCAGGTACTCGGTCTCGAGGACCTCGCGGAACCGCTCGATGCCCCAATCCTTCACCAGGAACTTCAGGCGAGCCTTGTTCCGCAGCCGGCGGTAGCCGTAGTCGCGGAAGATCGACACGACGGCTTCCCACACGTCGGGAACCTCGTCGAGCGGCACCCAGACGCCGACGCGCTGCGCCAGCATCGGGTTGGTGGACAGGCCGCCGCCGACCCACAGGTCGAGGCCGGGACCGTGCTCGGGATGGTTGACGCCGACGAACGCGACGTCGTTGATCTCGTGCACCACGTCCTGCTGGCCGGAGATCGCGGTCTTGAACTTGCGCGGCAGGTTGGAGTACTCGGGCTTGCCGATGTAGCGGCGGACGATCTCGTCGATCGCGGGAGTCGGGTCGAGGACCTCGGACAGCGATTCGCCTGCCAGCGGTGAACCGAGGACGACGCGGGGGCAGTCGCCGCACGCTTCCGTGGTCTTGAGGCCGACGCCTTCGAGGCGCTTCCAGATCTCGGGGACGTTCTCGACCTCGATCCAGTGGTACTGGACGTTCTCGCGGTCCGAGAGGTCGGCGGTATCGCGGGCGAACTCGGTGGAGATCCCGGCGATGGTGCGCAACTGCTCGACGTTCAGGGCGCCGGCGTCGCAGCGGACCCGCATCATGAAGTACCTGGCTTCGAGCAGGTCGATGTTCTCGTCGCCGGTGAACGTGCCGTCGTAGCCCTGCTCGCGCTGGGTGTAGAGACCCCACCAGCGCATGCGGCCCCGCAGGTCGCCCTTGTCGATGCTGTCGAAGCCCTGCTTCGAGTAGATGTTCTCGATGCGTGCCCGGACGTTGAGCGGGTTGTCGTCCTTCTTGGCCTGCTCGTTGGCATTGAGGGGCTCGCGGTAGCCGAGGGCCCACTGGCCTTCGGCGCGACGCCGGGCCGGCTTTGCCGTGCGCGTGCGCGCGGGTGCTGCCTGGGCGGCAGCGGGGGAGGCGTCGGTGGTCGACGTCATGGAGCACTCCTGAATCTCAAGATGCACCGGCTGAGGCCGAGGAGGAGGGCTGATCCTCGCTCGGGGCATTCGAATCCGGCCGGAAGTCGAGAAGAAAGATGAACGGGCTGACAGGCTGAATTACTGCGCGAGACAGGGCAGACAACAACAGCTGCAGACACGCTTGAGATCGACGTGGCGACGCGCCACAAGTCGCACTCCGGGTCCGGTCATGCAGACCATTGTGCCACGTCAGATCGCTCACGCAGAGCCGGGCACCGATTTCCACCATTTTTGCGGGAAATATCACGACGAGGGGCCGTTGACGGTCGGGTGGTCACCGGTGGGGAGCCGACCGTGGAGACTGGTGGGGTGAGCGGATTGAGTACTTCCACGGTCGGTCGGGGTGAGGCGGCGGCATTTGCGCTGCCCGAGAGTGCGCTGGCGGGTGTGGGCAGCCGTCCGTTCGGGATCTACGTGCACGTGCCTTTCTGTGCCACACGCTGCGGATACTGCGATTTCAACACGTACACGGCCGGGGAGCTGGGGACGTCGGCGTCGCCGCAGTCGTGGATGGAGGGTGTGCGCCGCGAACTCGACCTGGCCGCGCAGATGACGGGCGCTCCGGCAGTCGACACGGTCTTCGTCGGCGGCGGCACGCCGTCCCTTCTCGGCGGCGACGGCCTGGCGGACGTCCTCGGCGCGGTCCGCGCGAGTTTCGGGCTCGCGGACGGCGCCGAGGTGACCACCGAGTCGAATCCGGAGTCAACGTCGCCGGAGTTCTTCGACCGATTGCTCGCGGGCGGATTCACGCGGATCTCGCTGGGCATGCAGTCGGCGGCGCAGCACGTGCTGAAGGTCCTCGACCGCACGCACACGCCGGGGCGTGCGGTGGCGGCGGCGCTGGAGGCGCGGTCCGCGGGGTTCGGGCACGTCAATCTCGACCTCATCTACGGAACGCCGGGGGAGCGCGACGAGGACCTCGACCTGTCGCTCGACGCGGTGCTCTCGGCGGGCGTGGACCACGTGTCCGCGTACGCGCTGATCGTCGAGGACGGCACCGCCCTGGCGCGGAAGGTGCGCCGCGGGGAACTGCCTGCCCCCGACGACGACGTGCTCGCGTCGCGGTACGAGCGGATCGACGCCCGGCTCGCGGAGGCCGGCCTGACCTGGTACGAGGTGTCGAACTGGGCGCGCGAGGACGCGGCCTGCCTGCACAACCTGGGCTACTGGGACGGCGGCGACTGGTGGGGCGCCGGGCCGGGCGCGCACAGCCACGTCGGCGGTGTGCGCTGGTGGAACGTCAAGCATCCGGCGCGCTACGCGGACCAGTTGGCGGAAGGAAGCCTGCCCGTCGGTGGCAGCGAGCAACTGACGGAGGAGGACGTCCACGTCGAGCGGGTCATGCTGACGGCGCGGCTGCGCACGGGACTTCCCGTGGCGGAACTGGACGACGCGGAGCAGCGCGCGGCCGAGACGGTGGTCGCCGACGGACTGCTGGTGCGTGCGGGGGAGCACCTGGTGCTGACCGACCGCGGGCGGCTCCTCGCCGACGCCGTGGTCCGGGCGGTGCTGCGCTGAGACGCTTCCGTCTCAGGCCGTGACGATGCCGGGCATCTCGTCGTAGTCGAACACGCGGGCGTGCAGCACGACGCGGTTCCGCAGCGCCGAGCGCACCGCCCGGTGCAACCCGTCCTCGAGGTAGAGCACCCCGTGCCACTGCACCGCGTGCGGGAACAGGTCGCCGTAGAACGTCGAGTCCTCCGACAGCAGCCGGTCGAGTTCGAGAACCTTGGTCGTGGTGACGATCTCGTCGAGCCGCACCTGCCGCGGCGGGATCTTGGACCAGTCGCGCAGCGACAACCCGTGGTCCGGGTACGGCTTGCCGTCCATGACACCTTTGAAAATCATCGCCTCGTCATCCGCCCGTGGTGGTTGCCTCTGCTCGTCTCCGCCCACCACAGTAAGGCCTGAACCGGTATCGGCGACGCGACGATTAGACTGGACCGAGCCGAGACGCACGCGCATCTGCGCGTAGCTCAGGGGATGTGACGGCCGACCCGAACGAAGGTTCGGTGACGTCGCTGCTCGTGACGATCGAGAATTGGAGGTGGACGGCGATGTCGAGTACGGACGACAGACGGTTCGAGGTTCTCCGCGCCATCGTCGCCGACTACGTCTCGACCCAGGAGCCGGTGGGATCGAAGGCGCTGGTCGAGCGGCACAATCTGGGTGTTTCCAGTGCGACGGTGCGTAACGACATGGCGTTCCTCGAGAGCGAGGGCTACATCGCCCAGCCGCACACGAGTTCGGGCCGTGTCCCCACCGACAAGGGATACCGGCAGTTCGTCGACCGCATCGCCGACGTGAAGCCGCTGTCGACGGCGGAGCGTCGCGCGATCCTCGATTTCCTCGAGTCCGGCGTCGACCTGGACGACGTCCTCCGGCGCGGTGTGCGCCTGCTCGCGCAACTCACACGGCAGGTCGCGGTTGTGCAATATCCCACACTCTCGGCGTCGTCCGTCCGCCACCTCGAGGTGGTCGCGCTGACCCCCGCCCGGCTGCTGCTGGTGCTCATCACCGACTCGGGCCGAGTGGATCAGCGCATCGTCGAACTCGGCGACGTCCTCGACGACGAGGACCTGGCGCGGCTGCGCGGACTGCTCGGCGGAGCCCTCGACGGCAAACGGCTCGCGGCGGCGTCCATCGCCGTGTCGGAACTGGCCGACGAGGCCCCCGAAGATCTGCGCGACGCCGTCATCCGTTCGGCCACCGTGCTCGTGGAAACGCTCGTCGAGCACCCCGAGGAGCGCCTCGTCCTCGGCGGCACCGCGAACCTGACCCGCAACGCGGCCGATTTCACGGGAATCAGCGGATTCCCCGGTTCGCTGCGCGCGGTCCTCGAGGCGCTCGAGGAGCAGGTGGTGGTGCTCAAGCTGCTGGCCGCCACCCAGGACGCGGGCACCGTGACGGTCCGGATCGGGGAGGAAACCCAGGTGGAGCAGATGCGCGGCACCTCCGTCATCTCGACCGGCTACGGTGCGGCGGGCACCGTGCTCGGCGGAATGGGCGTGCTCGGACCTACCCGGATGGACTATCCGGGAACAATCGCGTCGGTGGCAGCCGTTGCGAGATACATCGGCCAGGTGCTCGCCGAGCGGTGACGGCCGGCCGGCGACAGCGCCGCGCGTAGACAGCGCGCACAGGTACTAGTGGCGAGATAACGAAGTAGAGAAGGACGAGAGACTCAACGTGGCACGGGATTACTACGCAACGCTCGGCGTCGATCAGAAGGCGACCGATCAGGAGCTCAAGCGCGCGTACCGCAAGCTGGCGAGGGAACTGCATCCGGACGTGAACCCCGACGAGGCGGCGCAGGCCCGGTTCCGGGACATCTCGACGGCCTACGAGGTGCTGTCGGATCCGGAGAAGCGCCGCATCGTCGACCTCGGCGGCGACCCTCTCTCCTCGGGCGGCGGCGGAGGCGGTGCCGGCTTCGGCGGCGGTTTCGGTGGCGGCCTCGGCGACGTGTTCGAAGCGTTCTTCGGCGGCGGAGGCGGAGCGGGCCGCGGGCCGCGCGGCCGTGTCCAGCCGGGCGCCGATTCACTGCTGCGCACCAAGCTCACGCTGGCGGAGTGTGCGACCGGTGTCAGCAAGCACGTCACCGTCGAGACGGCGATCCTGTGCGACAGCTGCACCGGTTCGGGCACCAACGGCGACTCCAAGCCGGTGCGCTGTGAGACGTGTGGCGGCGCGGGCGAGGTCCAGTCGGTGCAGCGTTCGTTCCTCGGTCAGGTCATGACGTCGCGGCCGTGCCCCACCTGTCGCGGCGCGGGCGAGACGATTCCCGACCCGTGCCACAAGTGCGGCGGCGACGGCCGGGTGCGCGCCCGCCGCGACATCACGGTGAAGGTGCCCGCAGGCGTCGCGGGCGGCATGCGGATCCGTCTCGCCGCGCAGGGCGAGGTCGGTCCCGGCGGCGGACCCGCGGGCGACCTGTACGTCGAGGTCGTCGAGCAGGCGCACGAGGTGTTCGTCCGCGACGGCGAGGACCTGCACTGCACGATCCGGGTTCCGATGATCGACGCCGCCCTCGGCACGACCGTGACGATCGACACGATCATCGACGGTCCCAAGGAGATCACCATCGAGCCGGGCACCCAGCCGGGGTCGGTGACGGTCCTGCGCGGGCACGGCATGCCGAAGCTGCGGTCCGGTATCCGCGGCGACGTGCACGCACACCTCGAGGTCGTGGTTCCGTCGCGTCTCGACCACAAGGAGACGAAGCTTCTCCGCGAACTCAAGGACCTGCGCGACCGCGACATCGCCGAGGTCGTCTCCACCGGGTCCCAGCACAGCGGCGGATTGTTCTCGCGCCTGCGTGAAGCGTTCAGCGGTCGCTGACCGTGGCGGCGACGGTCTTCTTCCTCGACCCGCTGCCCGAGGTGGGGAGCACCGCCGTTCTGGACGGCCCGGAGGGCAGGCACGCCGCGACGGTGCGCCGGATCGGTGTGGGGGAGCGGATCGTGCTGGCCGACGGCCGGGGTGGTCTCGCCGACACCGAGGTGACGGCGGCCGGTAAGGACCGGCTCGAACTCACCGTCCACGAGCGTCGTCAGGTGACGGCGCCGTCGCCGAGTGTGACCGTGGTGCAGGCGCTTCCGAAGGCGGAGCGGTCCGAGCTGGCGGTCGAGCTGGCCACCGAGGCCGGGGTCGACGCGATCGTGCCGTGGCAGTCGTCGCGGTGTGTGGCGCGGTGGGAGGGCCCGAAGGTCGCGAAGGGTGTCGCTCGCTGGCGTAGCGCGGCTCTCGCCGCCGCCAAGCAGTCCCGGCGGGCGATCGTGCCCGAGGTGTCGGATCTGCACCGCACCGCCGGGATGCTCGCCGTCGTCCGTGAGGTGGTCGGCCGGGGCGGAGTCGTCGCCGTACTGCACGAGGCGGCGACGCAGGGCCTCGCCGAGCTTCCGCTGCGTTCGGCGGCCGAGATCGTGCTCGTCGTCGGTCCCGAGGGAGGCATCTCCGAGGACGAGATCACCGCGCTGTCCGAGGCGGGCGCCGTGCCGGTGCTGCTCGGACCGCACGTCCTGCGGACCTCGACCGCCGCGGCCGTCGCGCTGGGCGCCATCGGCGTCCTCACCGACCGCTGGGGCGCGGCCCCGCTAGCCTGACTGTCCGTGGACCGCATTCGCATCGCCTACGGAACCGAACCGCAGCAGTTCGGGCACTTCTATCCGCCCGAGGAACCGGCGTCGACCCCGGTGCCGGTGGTGATGGTCGTCCACGGCGGTTTCTGGAGCGGGAAATACCACCTGAACCTGGGCACGAGTTTCGCGGTCGACCTGGCACGCCACGGCGTCGCCGTCTGGAACATCGAATACCGCAGGCTCGGTGCGGGCGGCCGGTGGGACGAGATGTCCGCCGACGTTCTCGCCGCGCTCGACGCGATCGCCGGTCCGGTCGCCGAGCGGTCTCCGGTCCCGTTCGACCTGTCGAAGGTCCGGGTCGTCGGTCACTCGGCCGGCGGGCAACTCGCGGTGTGGCTGGCCGGTCAGCGGCAGACGACGGTCCGGCCGGACAGGGTCGTGTCCCAGGCAGGCGCCCTCGACCTCGCCTCAGCGGGGGAACGCGGCCGGCGGATCGGGTACATCGAGGACCTCCTCGGGGTGCCGTTCGACGAGGACCCGGACCGGTACCGCGCCGCGTCCCCGCTGCACCGCATCCCCACCGGGGTACCGGTGGTATGCATCCACGGCACCGAGGACGCGCAGGTTCCGGCGAAGGTGAGCGTCCGGTACAGCGAGGCGGCGCGGGCGGCAGGCGATCCCGTCGCGCTGCACGTCGTCGACGGGGAAGACCACTACGCGTTCCTGAATCCCGAGACCGAGTGCTGGAAGATCTCCCGGGACGCCCTACTGTCCGACGACGGCGAGTTCTGAACTACGGTCCCCGGATTCGGATGTGACCGTGCGTCCGGGCAGGACGAGCGCCACTACCACCGCGCCGATGCCCAGCGCGAGTCCGCCGACCAGGCCGGCCTGGGAGACGGCGTTCGCGAACGCCGTTCCCGCGGCGTCGAGGAGCGCCTGGGACTGCGACGCGAACAGCGGGTTTCTGCCCAGTTCCGCGGCCACGACCGACGCTCCGCCGATCGAGTCGCCCGCGACGTCCGCTGCCTGGGCGGCCTGCGCGGCCTGCTCCCCGGACAGCTGACCGACGGGCAGTGTGTCGAGGAAACCGGCGACGTCGTCCTTGTACGCCGACGCGAGGACCGAGCCGAGGATCGCGATCCCGAGCGATCCGCCCAGTTCGATCGCGGTGTCGTTGAGGCCGCCCGCGGCGCCGAGGTCGCTCTCGGGGAAGTTGCCCATGATGGCGTCCGTGGCGGGGGACACGCTGAGGCCGATTCCGACGCCGAGCAGGATCAGCGGGGCCAGGAAGTCGAGGTAGTCCGAACTGCCGTCCACGGTCGTCGTCAGCAGCACGCCCGCGGCCGCGATCACCATGCCGGTGACGACGGTGACCCGGGTGCCGAGCCTCGGGTTCACGCGCCCGCTGAGCAACGATCCGACCGACACCGCTGCGGCGAGCGGCAGCAGGTGGACGCCGGTGGCGAGAGGGCTGAGCCCCAGCACGAACTGGAATTCCTGCGACATGTAGTAGATCGACCCGAACGCCGCGAGGAACAGCAACAGCACGGCGAGGGTGGACCCACCCACCTCGCGCCTGCCCAGCCTGCGGACGTCGAGCAGTGGCTGCGGATGGCGTAACTCCCACACGACGAACAGTCCGAGACCCACCCCCGCGGTGATCGCGGCGCCGACAGCGCCTGCGCCCCAGCCGAAGTGGAATCCGTCGATGATCGCGTACACGAGCGACCCGATGGTCGTCACCGACAGCAGCCCGCCCAGCCAGTCGATCGGACCCCGGCCGTCGGCCTTCGACGGCGGCACGAGCATCAGCGCCGCGACCATCGCGACGGCGGCGATCGGGACGTTGACGAGGAAGGTGGCGCTCCACGAGTGGCTCTCCAGCAGCCAGCCGGCGAGCAGCGGCCCGAGGGCGATGGCGAGCCCGGACGTCGCGGCCCAGGCGGCGATGGCCCGCGCCCGTTCGGCCCGCGGGAACGTGGCCACGAGGAGGGACAGTGTGGCGGGCATGATGATCGCCGCTCCGACGCCCATGACCATGCGTGCTGCGACGACGGCCGTGGTGGTGTCGGCGAGGCTGCCGACGACGGCGCCGGCGCCGAACACGAGCAGTCCCGCGAGTAGCGCGCCGCGCCGGCTGTACTTGTCGCCGATCACGCCGAACAGGAGCATCAGCGCGGCGTAGGGAACGGTGTAGCCGTCGATCACCCACTGCAGATCGGAGCTGCTCAGGGCGAGGTCGCGGGTCATGTCGGGGGCCGCGACGATCAGGGCGGTGTTGGCCATCACGACGATCAGCAGGCTCAGGCAGAGCACGCCGAGCGCGGCCCAGCGTCGGGAGTACGGCCCGTCCATTCGGGAGACCGGTGTGTTCATCACGGTGGTCATGTCGACGCTCCTGGGGTTGTGCTCGATCGGATCGGCGCAGTTAATTGCACAGTGATGTGTAAGTTAGCTACTTGCACACCAGTGTGCAAGTACGATTGGCGTAGATCACACCAACCAGCGAGGGAGTTCCGCCCGTGTCTGTCCCGACGAAGTCGCCCGGTGACCCCGGGAAGACCCGCCGAAGTCACGCGCGCGCCAACCGGGCGCGAATTCTCGACGCCGCAGTCGCCGCCTTCATCGCCGACCCGGACGCGAGCATGGACGACGTCGCGCGGGCCGCCGGGGTCGTGCGCCGCACCGTCTACGCTCATTTCCCCAGCCGCGAGGCGCTCGTCGAGGGCATCGCCGACGAGGCCTCCGCCGCCCTCGTGGTCGCCATGGGGGACGAGGCGCGGCAGCCGGAGCGTCCCGACCTCGCGGTCGCCGTGATGGCGCTGCGAACGTGGCCGATCGGCGACCGCTTTCGCATGCTGCTGTCGTTCGCCCGTCGCGAACTCGGCGAGCAGCGCATCCACGACCTCCTCGGGGTGGTCCGCGACCGGGACGTGCGGGTGGTCGAGCGTGGCCGGCAGTCGGGGGTGTTCGCGTCCTACCTGCCGTCGACGGTGCTGGTGGCCCTCGCGGAAGCGATGACGATCACCCTGCTGGACCAGGCGAATTCCGGCGCAGTGCAGGATTCGGGCGAGTCGTTCGCCGTCGCGTACCTCGCGGTGCTCGGCTTGATTCCGGCCGAGGGCGCCCGCGTCGTGGACGAGGCGCGCCGGTGGCTGCGCGAGAATCCGGACGTCGCGGATCGGTGACGGCGTCGCGTAAACGAGTGGGCGCTGTGACCTGCGAGCGATAGACTTCCTTCATCGCGACGACCGTCGTGACCGACCAGGAACCCGGAAGAAGGCCATATCCCTCACGTGAGCGAACAAGACCAGAACGGCGAGACGTTCGGCGCCACGCGTCCGGCGGAACGCACCGTGCGTTCGAGTATCGATCTCCCACCCGAAACGGTCCCGCCTCTCCTCGGTTCTTCCGACGAGAATCTGCGCGCTCTCGAACGGGTCCTGGACGCAGACATCCATGTACGCGGCAACGCCGTCACGTTGACGGGACGGCCCGGTGACGTCGCGCTCGCCGAGCGGGTCATCGCCGAACTGAGCGCCATCGTCGGCCGCGGGCAGCCGCTGACCCCCGACGCGGTGCGCCGCACGGTCGGCATGCTCACGCAGGGCCTGAGCGATTCGCCCGCCGAGGTCCTCACCCTCGACATCCTGTCGCGCCGCGGCAAGACGATCCGGCCGAAGACGCTGAACCAGAAGCGGTACGTCGACGCGATCGATGCCAACACCATCGTGTTCGGCATCGGGCCGGCGGGCACCGGCAAGACGTACCTCGCCATGGCGAAGGCGGTGCAGGCCCTGCAGACCAAGCAGGTGTCGCGGATCATCCTCACCCGCCCCGCGGTCGAGGCGGGGGAGCGGCTCGGCTTCCTGCCCGGCACGCTGCACGAGAAGATCGATCCGTACCTGCGGCCGCTGCACGACGCCCTGCACGACATGATGGACCCCGAGGCCATCCCGAAGCTGATGCAATCGGGTGTCATCGAGGTGGCGCCGCTCGCCTATATGCGCGGCCGCACGCTCAACGACGCGTTCATCATCCTCGACGAGGCGCAGAACACCACCGCCGAGCAGATGAAGATGTTCCTCACCCGCCTCGGCTTCGGTTCCAAGGTCGTCGTCACCGGCGACGTCACGCAGGTGGACCTTCCGGGCGGCGCCCGGTCCGGGCTCCGCGCGGCCACCGAGATACTCGGTGACATCGACGACATCTACTTCGCCGAACTCAACAGCAGCGACGTGGTCCGGCACCGGCTGGTGTCCGACATCGTCGACGCGTACGAGCGTTTCGAGGCGGACCGGGACGGCAAGGTCGAGCTCGGGAACCGCGCACAGCGGAGAGCGGCGCACTCGCGTTCTCCACGACGGTAGGGTGAGTGTCGCCGGAACCAGGAGGAAGCGACACACATGAGCATCGAAGTCTCGAACGAATCGGGCATGGACGTCTCCGAAGAGGAGCTGATCAGCGTTGCCCGCTTCGTGATCGCGAGGATGGACGTGCACCCCGCGGCCGAGTTGTCGATGGTCCTCGTGGACTCGGCCACCATGGCCGACCTCCACATGCGGTGGATGGACCTGCCCGGTCCCACCGACGTGATGTCGTTCCCGATGGACGAGCTCGAGCCCGGCGGCCGCCCGGATTCACCCGAGCCGGGACCGTCGATGCTCGGCGACATCGTGCTGTGCCCGTCCTTCGCCGCCGACCAGGCCGACAAGGCCGGTCATCCGCTGGCCCACGAACTCGCTCTGCTCACCGTGCACGGTGTGCTTCACCTTCTCGGCTACGACCACGCCGAACCGGAGGAGGAGAAGGAGATGTTCGGCCTGCAGAACCAGTTGCTCGACGACTGGTACGAGGATCTGCGCCAGGCCGAACGGGACGCCGCGCTCGCTGCCCGGGACCAGAAGCTGCTCGGCAAGGCCGGCTTCTTCGACGCCCCGGATCAGTAACCGCCACGTGAAGGGTCTTCTGTGAGTAGCGCCATCGCGCTGATCGTCCTCGCGATCGTCCTCGTCCCTCTCGGTGGTGTCTTCGCCGCCGTCGATTCCGCGCTCAACACGATCTCGTCTGCGCGCATCGAGGAGATGGCGAAGGAGGATCGCCCCGGCGCCACCCGGGTGCTCCGCATCCTGTCGGATCGCCCCCGCTACGTGAATCTCATGGTGCTGCTGCGCATCCTGTGCGAGATCACGGCGACGGTGGTGCTCGTCGGTGGCCTGTCCGACCTCCTCGAACCCGTGTGGGCGCTCACGTTCACCGCCGTCATCATGGTGCTCGTCGACTACGTGGTGATCGGGGTCGGCCCGCGCACGCTCGGCCGCCAGCACGCGTACACGATCGCGTTGATCACGTCGCTTCCCCTGCAGGTCATCGGAACCCTGCTCGGCCCGATCAGCCGCCTGCTCATCCTGATCGGTAACGCGATCACCCCGGGTAAGGGATTCCGCAACGGCCCCTTCGCGTCCGAGATCGAATTGCGCGAACTCGTCGACATGGCGCAGGAACGCGGCGTCGTCGCCGACGAGGAACGCCGGATGATCCAGTCCGTGTTCGAACTCGGCGACACCTCCGCCCGCGAGGTGATGGTGCCGCGCACCGAGATGGTGTGGATCGAGAACGACAAGAGCGCGGGGCAGGCGACGTCGCTGGCCGTCCGCAGCGGACATTCGCGGATCCCCGTGATCGGGGAGAACGTCGACGACGTCCTCGGCGTGGTCTACCTCAAGGACCTCGTGCAGCAGACGTACCACTCCCGCGACGGTGGACGCAGTGTCCTCGTCGGCGACGTGATGCGGCCGGCCGTGTTCGTGCCCGATTCCAAACCCCTCGACAGCCTGCTCGCCGAGATGCAGCGCGACCGCAACCACATGGCCGTGCTGGTCGACGAATACGGCGGCATCGCAGGCCTGGTCACCATCGAGGACGTCATCGAGGAGATCGTCGGGGAGATCGCCGACGAATACGACCAGGACGAGACCCCGCCCGTCGAGGACCTCGGCGACGGCATGTACCGGGTGTCCGCGCGGCTGCCGATCGAGGATCTCGGTGAACTGTTCGGCATCGAGGTCGAGAACGACGAGGTCGAAACAGTCGGTGGGCTCATCGGATACGAACTCGGCAGGGTGCCGCTCCCGGGATCGGAGGTCGTCTCGCACGGTCTCGTCCTGCGCGGTGAGGGTTCGCCCGACGTGCGCGGGCGGGTGCGGATCAGCACGGTCTTCGTGCAACGCGCACCGATCGACGAGGACGACGACGTCAACGACCGTGAACGGGAGGGCGACAATGACTGAACTGGACGCCGAGGACGCGAAACTGATCGTGCTCGCGCGAGGAGCGTTCGGCCGCACCGGAAGTGGCCAGGGCGCCGCCGTCCGCGACCTCGACGGCCGCACCTACGCGGCCGGCGCGGTCGCGTTGACGGCGCTGTCGCTGACCGCGTTGCAGGCGGCCGTCGCGGCGGCGGTGTCGAGTGGTGCCGAGGGTTTCGAGGCGGCAGCCGTGATCGGCGGGAACCCGGACGACCCGGGCATCGCCGCGCTACACGAAGTCAGTGCGCAGGCGGCCGTCGTCTTCGCGCGAACCGATGGATCCGTGATCGAGGAGCAACATGAGTAAACCCGAATTCCGTTCCGGATTCGTCTGTTTCGTCGGACGGCCCAACACGGGCAAGTCCACGCTGACCAACGCGCTGGTGGGCAGCAAGATCGCGATCACGTCCTCGCGGCCGCAGACCACCCGGCACACCATCCGCGGCATCGTGCACCGCGACCACGCGCAGCTGATCCTCGTCGACACCCCGGGGCTGCACCGTCCCCGGACGCTCCTCGGCCAGCGCCTCAACGACCTCGTGCGCGACACCTACTCCGAGGTCGACGTCATCTGCCTGTGCATCCCGGCGGACGAGAAGATCGGCCCCGGCGACCGTTGGATCGTGCAGCAGGTCCGGCAGATCGCCCCGAAGACCACGCTCGTCGGCATCGTCACGAAGATCGACAAGGTCAGCAAGGACATGGTCGGGCAGCAGTTGCTGGCCGTCTCCAAGCTCCTCGGGCCGGAGACGGACGTCGTGCCGGTGTCCGCCGCGTCCGGCGAGCAGGTGGAGGTGCTGGTCGACGTCCTCGCGTCGAAGATGGAGGAGGGGCCGGCGTTCTACCCGGACGGCGAACTCACCGACGAACCCGAAGAGACGCTGATGGCCGAACTCATTCGCGAGGCCGCTCTCGAGGGGCTCGGCGACGAACTGCCGCACTCGCTGGCCGTGGTCATCGAGGAGATCATCCCCCGCGAGGGACGCACCGAGAAGCAGGGCGAACTGCTCGACGTGCACGCGCTGCTGTACGTCGAGCGGCCGTCGCAGAAGGGCATCGTGATCGGCAAGGGCGGCGCCCGCCTCCGCGACGTGGGGACCAAGGCGCGGCTGCAGATCGAGAAACTGCTCGGCACCAAGATCTTCCTCGAACTGCACGTGAAGGTCGCCAAGGACTGGCAGCGCGACCCGAAACAGCTGGGCAGGCTGGGGTTCTAGGCGGCTCCGCCGCCCGTGCGTGGTCAGCGAGTCCATGGACTCGTCAGCCGCTCACGGGGCCGGCGGCCCGCAGGAGAAGCAGCACCGACGCCGCGAAATCGTGCTCGCCGTCGCTGCCGGTGGCGAGCCTCCGTAGCTGCAGGCCGGCGATGGTCGCCACGACCGTCGGGGCGACGGACGCCGCGTCGGGGACACCGAGGGCGGTGAGGATCGTCACCGTCAATTCGTCGTACGCGGCGAAACATTCGGCGGCGGCCTGACGGAGTTCGTGATCCCGGCCCGCCTGGATGTACAGCTCGAACGGGGCGATCCGCTCGGCGGAGAACGCCAGATCCTTCGCGACCTTCTCCGTCAGGGCGGCGACGTCCTCGAAGCTCAGCCCCTTGTCCCGGTACCCCTCCGCCAGCTCCGACAGCCGCTGCGTCTCCTCCGTCACGAACCCCGACAGCGCGGCGCGCAGCAGGTCCGTCTGCGTGGGGAAGTGGTACGTGATGGAGCCGAGCGACACCCCGGCCTGCGCCGCGATCCGCCGATTGGTCACGCCGGGAATGCCTTCCGTGCCGACTATGTGCAGCGCCGCCGCGAGGATCCGGTCACGGACGTCCGTCGACGCCACGGTCACCACCACTTCCCGGGACGTTCCAGATCCCACCGGAGCACCGACTCGAGTTGGGCCGCAACCGAAACCAGGAGCGGCTCGGCGTTGTCGTGCCCCATCAGCTGGGCGCCGATCGGCAGGTTTCCGGACGTGAACCCGGCCGGGACGTTCACGCTCGGCCAGCCCAGCACGTTCCACGGCCACGCGTACGGGCAGACCGCGGTGATCACCTTGTCCGTGGCCCACGAACCGATGCCGTCGATCCCCTCGACCCTCGGCGGGGGAGTGGCAGTGGTGGGGGCGAGGACGAGGTCGTACTCGTCGAAGATGGCGCCGACGCGTCGCCGCATCCTCGGCTCGGCCGCCCGGGCGGCGCGCAGCGGGGCCCCGCGCAACAGCCGCCCGGTCCGGGCGTTGCCCTTCGTGCGGGGATCGACGAGCGCCGGGTCGGGGACCTTCCGCATCCAGTCGTCGATGCCGACCATCGACCGGGGGAGGAAACCGAGCCCGAACATGATTCCGTAGTCGGGGTCGTCCACCACGACGCGGTGCCCGAGCCCGCGCAGCGCATCGGCGATCCGCGCGACGCCCCGACGCACCTCGGGGTGCAGTGTCGTGGGGGTGGCGGTGAAGGGGATCCGCAGCGACAGCGCAATGCGCAGCGGCCCGGGATCGCGGCCGACGGCGTCGCTGACGGTGACCGGTGGCGGGGTGTGAGTGTCGCCGTCGTGCGGTCCTGCCGCGACGTCGAGGAGCAGGGCGGCGTCGGCGACCGTCCGAGCCAGCGGTCCGTTGACGGTGAGACCGTAGAACGCCTCGGCGGCGGGCCAGGTGGAGATGCGGCCGCGTTGCGGTTTGATTCCGACGAGGTTGGTCCACGCGGCGGGGATGCGGATGGAACCGGCGCCGTCGGAGCCGATCGCGGCGGACACGAGGCCGGCGGACACGGCCGCCGCGGCGCCCCCGGACGACCCGCCCGGGGTGTGTTCGCCGTTCCACGGGTTGCGGGTGTGACCGAAGGCGGGTCCGCCGGTGAGCGGCCACTGCCCCAGTTCGGGGCTGTTGGTCTTGCCGACGACGACGGCACCGGCGGCGCGCAGTCGCCGCACCATCTCGGAGTCCCGCGCCGCGGGCGGGAAGTCGCCCGGGCAGCCGAACGCGGTGGGCTCCCCGGCCACGTCGACGTCGTCCTTGACGGCGATCGGGACACCGAGGAGCGGGAGGCGTTCACCGGCGGCGATCCGGCGGTCGGCTTCGGCGGCCTCGGCCAGTGCCTTGTTCCGGCGGACCACCTTGAACGCGTTGAGCGTCGGCTGGCTCGCGTCGATGCGGTCGAGTGCGGCGCGGGTGGCCGCGACCGACGTGGTGTCGCCGGAGACCAGGGCGTTCACCTGTTCGACGAGTCCCGGTGCCCGGTCGCCTTCCTCGTCGTGCCGCTGTTCACTGCCCAGTTGTCCCGTGCTCATCTCGCCCCTCCCCGTGACTGTTCGTTCGAACGAACAGTATCAGCGGAGGTGCGGGCGGACCACCTCTCCGATCACCCCGGCGGCGCCGCGCGCCTGAGATTCGGGCAGCCGGGCGTACCCGCAAACCAGTCCCCGGGGTCCGCCCGGCGTGGTGCGGTAGTCGGCGAGGCTCGGCACCGTCACCCCGTGGTCCTGCAGTTCCGCCGAGAGGGCGACGTCGTCGACCGAGCGCGGCAGTGTCAGGACGACATGGAGACCGGCGTCGATGCCGGCGACCCCGACGCCGTCCGTGCCGACCGCGGACAGTTGCTGATGCAGACCGGCGACGAACGCGCACCGGCGGGCCGCATACGTGCGGGACGCGCGGGCGAGGTGCCGCGACAACGCACCCGAGTCGATGAAATGCGCCAGCGCGAGGGCCGTGATCGCGCAGCAGGCCTCGCCGGTCGTGTCCAGCGCCCGGACGATCCCCGGCCGCAGCGCCGGTGGGGCGATCACCCACGCCACCCGGATCGCGGGAGTGAGGATCTTCGACGCGGTGCCCACGTAGGCCACGCAGTCGGGCCCGCGGTCGATGCTGCGCAGGGCGGGCAACGCCGAGACGTCGTAGCGGAACTCGCCGTCGTAGTCGTCCTCGATGATCAGCGTTCCCGACGCCGCGGCGTCGGCGACGAGCCGGGCCCTGCGGCCCACCGGCATCCGGGCCCCCATCGGGTACTGGTGGGCGGGCGTGCAATAGGCCGCCGCGTCGGTGCTGCGCAGCAGTGCGGGATCGAGGCCGTCGTCGTCCACGGGCACGCAGCGTGTCCGGGAGCCCGAGGACTCGAGGTCCCGGCGGGCCCGGGTGTAGCCGGGCTCCTCGAACACCACGTCGCGGCCGCTCAGCCCGGCCGCGGCGACGAGGGTCCGGAGCGCGGAGCCCACTCCCGGAACGATGACGAGTTCGTCGGGCCGTGCCGCGATGCCCCGGGTGCGGCGCAGATGCCCCGCGAGGGCGCGCCGCAATTCCGGGTGTCCGTCAGGGCCCGGAACGTCGGACGTCACCGGGGCGGCGGCGGCCGACCGCCACGCCCGGCGCCAGTCGGTGGTCGAGATCAGGCCGGGGTCGGGGTGGCCCGGGGTGAGGTCCCACCGCGCCTCCGGTGTCACGGGCACGGCCTGCGACGCCCGCTCCGACCTGTGCGTGATCGCGTGCGAGGCGACGTGCGCGCGGGCCGCCACGTCGGCGCCCGGCGCGATCCGGGTGCCGGAACCGGCGCGGGCGTTCGCGTATCCGGACGAGCAGAGTTCGTCGTACGCGTCGACCACCGACGCCCGCGCGACCGTCAGGTGGCCGGCGAGCGCCCGCGTGGAGGGCAGCGGGTCGCCGGGCCGCAGACGGCCGCCTCGGATCTCGTCGAGGATCGACTCCGCGATGCGGTGCCGAAGCGGTGCGTCGGTGTCGGGGAGCGGCAACGTCAGGTGCAGTTCGGGGCTGATCCGGGGCATGAACCCACAATACTGGTCTGCCGATATGTGCGATTGTGGATCTGGAGGCTGGTCCACATGGGGTTCAGGATGGTCTCGTGGACAAGATCAGGAGATACCCGGACCGTGCCCGAACCGAACGAGCGCAACTCGACGCCGTCCTCGACGCCGCGCCGATGGGCACCCTCGCCACCGTCGTCGACGGCCTGCCCTGGGCGGTGCCGATGCTCTACGCCCGCGACGGCGACAGGATCCTGCTGCACGGTTCCACCGGCGCCGGTGCGCTGCGGCAGGTGGCGGCAGGCGCGCCCGCGGTGCTGTGCGTCGCGATGCTCGACGGAATCGTCGTCGCGGACACGCTGTTCGACTCGTCGGCCAACTACCGATCCGCGGTGGTCCGCGGCAATCTCGTGACGCTGGACCAGGACGAATCCGCCGGCGCCCTGGACGCGCTGTCGGACGTGCTGATCCCCGGTCGCAGCAGGGAGGTCCGGGGACACCGGCGCAAGGAACTCGCCGCGACGCTGGCCCTCGCCCTCCCGATCACGCCGGGGCAGTGGACCGTCAAGGTGCGGGACGCGCCGCCGGGCGAACCCGCCGAGGCGAGCAGTGCGTGGGCCGGCGTCGTCCCCGTGCGATCGGTCGCCGGTGCGCCCGTCCCTGCGCCGTGGGTGGCGACCGGCACACCCGTGCCCGCGTCCGTGTCGCGGCTGACCCGGACCGCGTAAGGAAAGCGTCAAGAGCCGTGGTCGTCCCGTAAGCGCTTCGTCAGCGAGGCCTCTGTCGCCCGGATCCGGCGCGATGCTGGCATGACACCCCGCAACCGTGGGGTGTCATGCCTGCGCTGAACCGCAGGATCAGTACGAAGAGGGATCCTCACATGGCCGACGTGGCCTACGTTGCGCTCGTGCTCGGCGGGTTCGCCTGTTGCGCGCTCGTTCTCCGGGCCCTGCAGACCGGACGCGTGAAATGACCGCCGCCGGAACACTCGCTGTCGCCCTCGTCGCGATCGCGGCGGCGCTCGTCGTGTATCTGCTGGTCGCGCTCATCGACCCGGAGCGGTTCTGATGACGCCCGCCCTCGCGGCCGGCCTGCAGATCGCGTTCGTGATCGCGGTCCTCGCAGTGCTGTACGTGCCGGTGGGCGACTACATGGCCCGCGTATACGAATCACGCAGGCACCTGCGGATCGAATCCGTGCTGTACCGCCTGTGCCGCATCAACCCCCACACGGAGCAGACCTGGTACGGCTACGCAGGCAGCGTGCTGGGCTTCTCGATGGCCGGCGTGCTCTTCCTGTATGTCCTGCAACGCATTCAGGGCGTGCTGCCGCTGTCCGGCGACCTGTCCGGGGTCAGCCCCGCGGTCGCGTTCAACACGGCCGTGTCGTTCGTGACCAACACCAACTGGCAGTCCTACGCCCCCGAGACCACGATGAGCAACCTGACCCAGCCGGTCGGACTCGCCGTGCAGAACTTCGTGTCCGCGGCGGTCGGCATGGCCGTCGCGGTCGCGCTGATCCGCGGGTTCGTCCGCGTGGCCCGCGGCGGTGAGATCGGCAACTTCTGGGTGGACCTCACCCGCGGCAGTCTGCGGATCCTGCTGCCGTTCTCGTTCGTCATCGCGCTGATTCTGTTGAGCCAGGGCGTGATCCAGTCGTTCCACACGGGCTTCGAATCCACCGGCCTGGACGGCAATGCCGTCACCAACGCGCTGGCGCCCGTCGCCTCGCAGGAGGCGATCAAGGAACTCGGCACCAACGGCGGCGGCATCCTCGCCGCCAACTCGGCACACCCGTTCGAGAACCCCACCCCGGTCAGCAACATCGTCGAGATCCTCGCGATCCTGCTGATCCCGGTGTCCCTCACCCGCACGTTCGGCACCATGGTCGGCGATCGCAAACAAGGTCTGACGCTGCTGGCCGTGATGGGCATCCTGTGGGGGTCACTGCTCGCCGTCACCCTCGCCGCCGAATCGGGACGACGCGGCGTCGCCGCCACCGCGGCAGGCGCGATGATGGAAGGCAAGGAAGTCCGCTTCGGCATTCCGGGCACCGCGCTGTTCGCCGTGAGCACCACGGGAACGTCCACGGGCGCGGTGAATTCCGCCCACGACAGCCTGTCGCCGCTCGGTGGCGGGGCCGTGCTGCTGAACATGCTGCTCGGGGAGATCGCGCCCGGCGGTGTGGGCACCGGGCTCTACGGCATTCTCGTCCTCGCTCTGATCGCCGTCTTCGTCGGCGGACTCCTCGTCGGCCGCACACCCGAGTACCTCGGCAAGAAACTGCGGCAACGGGAGATCACCCTCGCCGCACTGTCGGTGCTGGTGATGCCCGCGCTGGTCCTGATCGGAACGGGAATCACCGTGATCCTGTCCTCGACCACCGGTTACCAGGGCAACAGCGGCGACCCCGGCAGTCCCGGATCGATCCACGGCTTCTCGGAGGTGCTGTACGCGTTCGCGTCGGCGTCGAACAACAACGGCAGCGCGTTCGGCGGGCTGACGGTCACGAGCGACTGGTTCCAGGCGGCGCTCGGCGTGTGCATGCTGTTCGGCCGGTTCCTGCCGATCCTCTTCGTCCTCGCGCTCGCCGGATCCCTGGCGTCGCAGAAGAAGACGGCCGCGGGCGCCGGCACCCTGCCGACGACGGGCCCGATGTTCACCGGGCTGCTCACCGGCACCGTCGTGCTCGTCGCGGCGTTGACATTCTTCCCGGCCCTCGCGCTGGGACCGATCGCGGAGGCTCTGCAGTGAGTGTGAACGTGACCAGTCGTCCGGCGACCGACCCGGCGACCGACCCGGCGACGACGCCGGACGGCGGCCACGCTCCGGCGCCCGTCAAGGCCGGGATCTTCAGCCCCGCCCAGCTGGTGACGGCGCTGCCGGGCGCGCTGCGCAAACTCGACCCGCGGCACCTCGCCCGCAACCCGGTGATGTTCGTGGTGTTCGCCGGTTCCGTCGTCACCACCGTCATGGCCGTCGCCGACCCGTCGGTGTTCTCCTGGGCGGTCACCGCCTGGCTGTGGTTCACCGTCCTGTTCGCGAACCTCGCCGAGTCGGTCGCGGAGGGGCGGGGCAAGGCGCAGGCGGCGAGCCTGCGGAAGGTGAAGCAGGACACGGTCGCCCACCGGATCACGACGAGCGGCGCTCTGGAATCGGTGCCGGGCACCGACCTCGTCGTCGGCGATCGCGTGGTCGTCGTCGCCGGTGAGGTGATCCCGGGCGACGGCGACGTCGTCGAGGGCATCGCCACCGTGGACGAGTCGGCCATCACCGGCGAGTCCGCGCCCGTCGTCCGCGAATCCGGCGGCGACCGGTGCGCCGTCACCGGCGGCACGACCGTGCTGTCCGACCGGATCGTCGTCCGCGTCACCGCGGCCCCCGGGCAGTCGTTCGTGGACCGGATGATCGCGCTCGTGGAGGGGGCGGCGCGGCAGAAGACGCCGAACGAGATCGCGCTGAACATCCTGCTGGCGTCGCTGACGATCATCTTCCTGCTGGCCGTCGTCGCGATCGCCCCGATGGGCCTGTACGCGGGGCAGGAGCAGCATCCGATCAAACTGATCGCGCTGCTGGTGTGCCTGATCCCCACCACGATCGGCGCCCTGCTGTCGGCCGTCGGCATCGCCGGAATGGACCGGCTGGTGCAGCGCAACGTCCTGGCGATGTCGGGGCGGGCGGTGGAGGCCGCCGGCGACATCGACACCCTGCTGATGGACAAGACCGGCACCATCACGTTCGGCAACCGGCAGGCCACCGCCCTGCATCCCGCACCGGGAGTGTCCGCGCTCGACCTGGCCACGGCGGCACGGCTGTCCAGCCTCGCGGACGGCACCCCCGAGGGCCGCAGCATCGTGGACCTGTGCGCCCGGGACTTCGGGCTGGACCCCGCGCCGTCGGAGGCGGAGAGAGCGGCGGAGTTCGTGCCGTTCACGGCGCAGACCCGGATGAGCGGGCTCGACATCGACGAAACCCGCATCCGCAAGGGCGCGAGCGACGCGGTGCTGACCTGGGTGCAGGCGCTCGGCGGTCACACGACGCCCGCGGTCACCGACGCGGTGAACGAGATCGCGCAGGCCGGCGGAACACCCCTCGTGGTGGCCTCGGTTCACGCAGATGCGCCGACGGTGCTCGGCGTGATCGCACTGTCGGACGTGGTGAAACCGGGCATCGCCGAGCGGTTCGCGGAACTGCGGGCGATGGGAATCCGCACGGTGATGATCACCGGCGACAATCCGCTCACCGCCAAGGCGATCGCGGAAGAGGCCGGTGTCGACGACTTCATGGCGGAGGCGACACCCGAGGACAAACTCGCGCTGATCCGCAAGGAACAGGAGGGCGGACGGCTCGTCGCGATGACCGGGGACGGCACCAACGACGCCCCGGCCCTGGCCCAGGCGGACGTCGGGGTGGCGATGAACACCGGCACGTCCGCGGCGAAGGAAGCCGGGAACATGGTAGATCTCGATTCCGATCCCACCAAGCTCATCGAGGTGGTGGAGATCGGCAAGCAGCTGCTCATCACCCGCGGGGCGCTGACCACGTTCTCGCTCGCCAACGACCTGGCCAAGTACTTCGCCATCCTCCCCGCGCTGTTCAGCGTCATCTATCCGCAGCTGGACACGCTGAACATCATGCGGCTGGCCACACCGGAATCGGCCATCCTCTCGGCGGTGATCTTCAACGCCGTCGTGATCGTGGCCCTGATCCCGTTGTCGCTGAAAGGTGTTCGCTACCGGCCGTCGTCGGCGTCGACACTGCTGGGCCGCAACCTGCTGATCTACGGCCTCGGCGGCGTGATCACACCGTTCGCCGGTATCTGGCTCATCGACCTCGTCGTCCGTCTCATTCCCGGAATTGGGTGAGTTTCCATGCGTTTTCTCCTCGGACTGCTCCGGCAGACCTGGGCCGGACTCCTCGTCCTGCTCGCACTGACCGCCGTTCTCGGCGTGCTCTATCCGGCCGCGGTGTGGGGGGTGAGCCGGATCGGCGCCGGCGCGGCCGAGGGTTCGCCGGTCCGCGACACCACCGGGTGCGTCGTCGGGAGCCGGTGGGTCGGCGTCGACCCTCAGGTGCCGGCGGGGGAGCCGGACCCGTTCTTCCACAACCGGGTCACCGGGTCGGTGGCCGAACAGGATCCGTTCGCACCGGGCGACCCCGCCACCGCGCTGCCCACCAACCAGGGACCGAGCAGCGAGATCCTGGCCGCGTTCGTCATGGAGCGCCGGAACGCGATCGCCGCCCGCGAGGGCGTGCAGCCCGAGGCCGTTCCGGCGGACGCGGTCACCGGATCGGGTTCGGGCATCGACCCGCACATCAGCCCCGCGTACGCCGCGTTGCAGGTGCCGAGGGTCGCGCAGGTGAACGGCCTGAGCGAGAGCCGGGTCCGGCAGCTGGTCGACGAGAACACCGAGGGAAGGCAACTCGGGTTCCTCGGCGAGCAGCGGGTGAACGTCCTCGAGTTGAATCTCGCCCTCGGCCTGACCGCACCTCGGTGCACCGCCCCGACAGCTGGTGGATGATGGCGAGGTGAGTGGTACCGGACCCGAAGGCGAACGCCGGCGCGGCGAACTGCGCATCTATCTCGGTGCCGCACCGGGGGTCGGGAAGACGTTCGCGATGCTCGGCGAGGCGCACCGCCGCCGCGAGCGGGGGTGTGACGTCGTCGCGGCCGTGGTGGAAACCCACGGACGCGACCGCACGGCCGCGCAACTCGGTGACCTCGAACTGATTCCGCCGAAGGTCATCGCCTACCGTGGCACGCTCGGGCGCGAGCTGGACGTCGAGGCGGTGCTGGCCCGCAGGCCGGCGCTGGTGCTCGTGGACGAACTCGCGCACACGAATACGCCGGGCAGTGTCCACGAGAAACGCTGGCAGGACGTCGAGATACTCCTCGCCGCGGGCATCGACGTCCTGTCGACGCTGAACGTCCAGCACCTCGAAAGCCTGGGCGACGTGATCCAGCGGATCACCGGTGTGGTGCAGCAGGAGACGGTCCCCGACAAGGTGGTGCGCGCCGCCACCCAGGTGGAGCTGGTGGACATCACCCCGGAGGCGCTGCGCCGCAGGCTGTCCCACGGCAACATCTACGCCGCGGAGAAGGTCGATGCCGCGTTGAGCAACTACTTCCGGACAGGGAACCTCACCGCACTCCGCGAACTGGCGTTGCTGTGGGTCGCCGATCAGGTCGACGCCGCACTCGCGAAATATCGCGCGGAGAACAAGATCACCGACACGTGGGAGGCTCGGGAACGGGTGGTGGTCGCGGTGACGGGCGGACCGGAATCGGAGACACTCGTCCGGCGCGCAGGCCGGATCGCGTCGAGGTCCAGCGCCGAGCTGATCGTCGTGCACGTAGTGCGCGGCGACGGCCTCGCCGGCGTTTCGGCCCCGGAGATGGGCAAGGTGCGGACGATTGCCGCGAGTATCGGGGCGAGCCTGCACAGCGTCGTCGGCGACGACGTCCCGACCACACTCCTCGACTTCGCCCGGACCGCGAACGCCACCCAGCTGGTGCTCGGGACGTCGAGACGCTCGAGATGGGCGCGCATCCTCGACGAGGGCATCGGCGCGAGCGTGGTGCAACAGTCCGGGTCGATCGACGTGCACATGGTCACGCACGGCGAATCCCAGCGGCCGAGGCGGTTGTCGCCGGTGGGTTCGCGGTCCCGCACGGCGATCGCCTGGATCGCCGCGGTCCTCGTTCCGTCCGTCGCCACCCTGGTGATGAGCGCCGTCGACCGCTGGCTCGGATTGAGCGGTGAGGGCGCACTGTTCTTCATCGTGGTGCTGCTCGTCTCGCTGCTCGGCGGTGTCGCACCTGCGGCCTTCTCCGCGCTGATCTCGGGTCTGTTCCTCAACTACTTCTTCACGCCGCCGGTGCACAGCTTCACCATCGCGGAGCCGGACAACTTCATCACCACCGTCGTGCTGCTCGTGGTCGCCGTCGCCGTCGCCGTCCTGGTCGACGCGGCCGCCAAGCGGTCGCGGGAGGCCCGGCGGGCGTCGCAGGAGGCCGAGTTGCTGGCGCTGTTCGCCGGATCGGTGCTGCGGGGAGCCGATCTCGGCACGCTGCTCGAGAAGGTGCGCGAGACGTACGGTCAGGAGTCGGTGAGCGTCCTGCACCGGGACCGCGGTCTCGTGGGATCCGTCGGTCCGAATCCGCCGGCGAGCGTCGACGACGCCGACACGGTCTGCGAGGTGGGGGAAGGGGAGTACGCGCTCGCCCTGCGCGGGAGCGAACTGCGCGCCCGGGACCGCCGCGTGCTGCTCGCCGTCGCGAACCAGGCCGTGGGGATGATCCGCCAGGCGGAACTCGCGCAGGAGGCGGGGCAGGCGCAGGCGCTGGCCGAGGCCGACCGGCTGCGGCGGTCGCTGCTGTCCGCCGTCAGCCACGACCTCCGGACCCCGCTGGCCGCGGTCAAGGCCGCCGCGTCCAGCCTGCGCAGCGACGACGTCGACTTCTCCCCGGAGGACACCGCCGAACTGCTCGCGACCATCGAGGAATCGGCCGACGTCCTGACCTCCCTCGTCGGCAACCTGCTCGACTCGTCGCGGCTCGCGGCGGGGGTGGTGACCCCGACGCTGCGCCCCGTGTATCTCGACGAGGTGGTGCACCGGGCGCTGGTGGGGCTGGGAATCGGCGGCCGGACCGGGACCCGGGCCCGCGAACGGGTGGAGGTCGACGTCGGGACGGTCGCGGCGATGGCGGATTCGGGCCTGCTCGAGCGGGTGCTCGCGAATCTGATCGACAACGCACTCCGCTACGGTGAGGACTCCGTGATCCGGGTCGGTGCGGCGGCGGTGGGAGACCGCGCCGTCGTCACCGTCGCCGACACGGGCCCGGGAATTCCGCGGGGGCGGGCGGAGGAGATGTTCGCCCCGTTCCAGCGGCTGGGGGACCGCGACACGACCACGGGAGTCGGGCTCGGGCTGTCCGTCGTCCGCGGTTTCGTCGACGCGATGGGCGGCACCATCAGCGCCACCGACACCCCCGGTGGTGGTCTGACGATGGTGGTGGAACTGGCCGGAGCGGGAGGGGAGCACCCATGACGAGAATCCTCGTCGTCGACGACGAACCGCAGATCCTCCGCGCCCTGCGGATCAATCTCAGTGTCCGCGGATACGACGTGGTGACGGCCGCATCCGGGGCCGCCGCACTGCGCGCCGCGGCCGAGCGACCGCCGGACGTGATCGTGCTCGACCTCGGGTTGCCCGACATGGACGGCACCGAGGTGCTCGCCGGCCTGCGCGGCTGGTGCCCGGCGCCGGTGATCGTGCTGTCGGCCCGCACCGATTCCGCGGACAAGGTGGACGCCCTCGACGCGGGCGCCGACGACTACGTCACCAAGCCGTTCGGGATGGACGAATTCCTGGCCCGGGTGCGGGCCGCGGCCCGCCGCGCGACGACGGCCGTCGACACGAGCGAACCTGTGGTGGAGACGGATTCGTTCACGGTCGACCTGGCGGCGAAGACGGTGCGGCGGGCGGGGGCCGAGGTGCACCTGACGCCGACGGAGTGGGGGATGCTCGAGATGCTCGTGCGTAACAAGGGCAAGCTGGTGGGGCAGAAGGAACTGCTCCGGGAGGTGTGGGGCCCGGCGTACGCCACCGAGACGCATTACCTGCGGGTGTACCTGGCGCAGTTGCGGCGCAAGCTCGAGGACGACCCGTCGCACCCGCGTCACCTCATCACCGAGGCCGGAATGGGGTACCGGTTCCAGGTGTGAGGCCCGGCGGCTCAGCCTGCGGACCGTCGCCGCCCGGGCGTGGGAGACTGGACCGGTGAGGTTGTATCGAGACAATGCGGTGGTCCTGCGCCAGCACAAGCTGGGCGAGGCCGACCGTATCGTCACCCTCCTCACCCGGCAGCACGGTCTGGTGCGCGCGGTGGCCAAGGGCGTGCGCCGCACGAAATCCAAGTTCGGCGCCCGGCTCGAGCCGTTCGCGCACATCGACGTGCAGCTCTACCCGGGCCGCAACCTCGACATCGTCACCCAGGTCCAGACGGTCGACGCGTTCGCGACCGACATCGTCGACGACTACTCCCGGTACACCACGGCGTGCGCGATCCTCGAAACCGCCGAGCGGCTCGCCGGGGAGGAACGGGCCCCGGCGCTGCAACTGCACCGCCTGACGGTCGGGGCGCTGCGGGCCGTCGCGGAACACCACCGGCCGTGCGAGCTGATCCTCGACGCCTTCCTGTTGCGGGCCATGGGTTTTGCGGGGTGGGCTCCTGCCCTCGACGACTGCGCGCGGTGCAGCGCACCCGGCCCGCACCGGGCATTCCACGTGGCCGCCGGGGGAGCGGTGTGCGTCCAGTGCCGGCCGCCGGGCGCCGCCACCCCGTCACCGGGTGTCCTCGACCTGATGGACGCCCTGTTCCGCGGCGACTGGGCGAGCACCGAGCAGGTGCCCGAGTCGTTGCGGGGGCAGGCCAGCGGTCTGGTCGCGGCGCATCTGCAATGGCACCTCGAACGGCAACTCCGCACCCTCCCGCTGATCGAACGCGCACGACCGCATGCGGCGGTAGGGGCGGAGGATTCGGTCAGGCAGGATGGGGACCGTGATTCGACGACGCGAACCCCGAGCTCCGCATAATTCCGGGGCCGAGCGCCAGATCCGGCCGCCGGACCCGCATCCCTCGGGCGCCCGCCCGCCGGGCCTGCAACCCGAACTCGTGCCCCGGCACATCGCGCTGGTGATGGACGGCAACGGCCGCTGGGCGCAGGAGCGGGGACTGCCCAGGACCGCAGGCCACGAACGCGGCGAGGCCGTGTTGATGGACGCCGTCTGCGGGTGCATCGAGATGGGCGTCGAATGGCTGTCGGCATACGCGTTCTCCACCGAGAACTGGAAACGCAGCCCCGAGGAGGTGCGCTTCCTGATGGGCTTCAACCGCGACGTGATCCGCCGCCGCCGTGACGAGATGCACGAGATGGGGGTGCGGGTGCGGTGGGCCGGTCGCAGGCCCAAGCTGTGGCGCAGCGTCATCAAGGAACTCGAGATCGCCGAGGAGCTGACGAAGCACAACACGGTCATGAACCTGACCATGTGCGTCAACTACGGCGGCCGCGCGGAGATCGCCGACGCGGTGAAGGAGATCGGCAGGCGGGTCGCGGCGGGTCAGCTCGACCCGGAGAAGATCACCGAGGCGACCGTCGCCCGCTATCTCGACGAGCCGGACATGCCGGACGTCGACTTGTTCCTCCGGCCGTCCGGCGAGCAGCGCACGTCCAACTTCCTGATCTGGCAGTCGGCCTACGCCGAAATGGTGTACCAGGAGAAGCTGTTTCCCGATTTCGACCGTCGCGACCTGTGGGCGGCGTGCGTCGAATACGCGTCGCGCGACCGCCGGTTCGGTGGCGTGAAATGACCGTCGACGGAGCACCCGCACTGCTCGGGCGGACAGCGGACGCACTGGAGCACTTCGCCACCGTGGCCCGGGCGGACGACGGCTCGCTGAGCTTCGAATACGCCGGGGCGCTGTGCTCGATCAGTGCGATGACCCTCACCGACGGCCTCGACGTGCTGTCGATGACGTGCGTGCTGGCCTGGGATCGTCCGGTCAGCGCCGCGCTGCACAAGAAGGTCGCGGAGCGCAACGGCGCGTTGCAGTTCGGTTCGATCGCGGTGTTCGGTCACGGCCGGCTCGCGGACGTCATCCTGCGGTACACGTTCCCCGCCGCCGGGTTGGGGGACGAGGCGCTGACCACGATGCTGCTTCTCGTGCTGAGCGGCGCAGACACCGCCCGGCAGGGCCTGATCCCATGACGCCTAGCGCGGCGCGCTGCAGTCCTTGCACACGCCGAAGATCTCGATGGTGTGGCTGACGTCGGAGAAACCGTGCGCGTCGGCGATCGACTGCGACCACTGCTCGACGGTCGGCCCCTCGACCTCGACGGTGTAGCCGCACGCGCGGCAGACCAGGTGATGGTGGTGTCCGGAGGAACAGCGCCGGTACACCGATTCGCCGGTGTCGGTGCGCAGGACGTCGGCGGTGCCTGCGTCGGCGAGGGTCTGCAGGGTGCGGTAGACGGTGGTGAGCCCGATGCCCTCGCCGCGCTTGCGGAGTTCGTCGTGCAGTTCCTGCGCCGACCGGAACTCCTCGATGTCGTCGAGGAGTGCGGAGATGGCGCTGCGTTGCTTGGTGGCGCGGACTCCCACGACGACGGGTTTGCGCTGGCCGGTGTTCTGGGTCAAGGCTTCTATCCTTCCTCGGCGTGCGCGACGGCGTCCACGACGATGTGGGCGAGGTGGTCGTCCACCAGGCGGTAGAGGACCTCACGTCCGGTGCGTTCGCCGCGTACGACGCCCGCGGCCTTGAGCACGCGAAGATGCTGGCTGATCAGTGGCTGGGTGACGCCGAGTGCCCCGACGAGTTCGTGCACGCAGCGCTCGGATTCGCGGAGTTGGAGGACGATCGCGATGCGGACGGGGGCCGCGAGGGCGCGCAGGATGTCGCCTGCCGCCGTCAGTGTCTCCTTCGACGGCACGGGGGCGGGCGGCGCCGCCTCGAACGGATGCAGATCCCCGGGATCGACGACGCTCACCAGTGATCTCCTTCGGTGTGCCGGACAATGGACGGGACCGTGGCCGCGTGGCCGTCGGCCCCGGGAGGAACACCCCATCTTATTGCAAATCGATTCCATTTTGATATGCACGAATACGCATGTCAACCGGCGGGGTGAACCGACCGCGATCGGGCAGATAGGCTGGGATCCGAAAAGCGCACGTGAACCATGCATCTATTACCCAGATGGAGAGCACCCGAGTGGCACCGAAGTCCAAAGTCGAAACCGTCGTCAATCTCGCCAAGCGTCGTGGCCTGGTCTACCCGTGCGGTGAGATCTACGGAGGCACGAAGTCGGCCTGGGACTACGGCCCCTTGGGCGTCGAGCTCAAGGAGAACATCAAGAAGCAGTGGTGGCGCAACATGGTCACCAGCCGCGAGGACGTCGTCGGCCTCGACTCCTCGGTGATCCTGCCGCGCGAGGTCTGGGTGGCGTCGGGTCACGTCGGCGTGTTCAACGACCCGCTGGTCGAGTGCCTGAACTGTCACAAGCGTCACCGTCAGGACCACCTGCAGGAGGCGTACGCGGAGAAGAAGGGCCTCGACAACCCGGACGACGTCCCCATGGACGTCGTGGGCTGCCCCGACTGCGGCACCGTCGGTCAGTGGACCGAGCCCCGCGACTTCAACATGATGCTCAAGACGTACCTCGGCCCGGTCGAGAGCGAAGAGGGCATGCACTACCTCCGCCCGGAGACCGCGCAGGGCATCTTCGTGAACTTCGCGAACGTGCTCACCACGTCGCGCAAGAAGCCGCCGTTCGGCATCGGCCAGATCGGCAAGAGCTTCCGCAACGAGATCACTCCCGGCAACTTCATCTTCCGCACCCGTGAGTTCGAGCAGATGGAGATGGAATTCTTCGTCAAGCCCGGCGAAGACGAAGAGTGGCACCAGTATTGGATCGACTACCGCATGGACTGGTACACCGGGCTCGGCATCAACAAGGACAACCTGCGGCTGTACGAGCACGCGCAGGACAAGCTGTCGCACTACTCCAAGCGCACCGTCGACATCGAGTACCGCTTCCACTTCCAGGGCAGCGAATGGGGCGAGCTCGAGGGTGTGGCCAACCGCACCGACTTCGACCTGTCGACCCACTCGAAGCACTCGGGCACCGACCTCAACTACTACGACCAGGCGTCCGGTGAGCGGTACACGCCGTACGTCATCGAGCCGGCAGCCGGTCTGACGCGTTCGCTGATGGCGTTCCTCGTCGACGCGTACACCGAGGACGAGGCGCCGAACGCGAAGGGCGGCGTCGACAAGCGCACCGTGCTGCGCCTGGACCGTCGTCTCGCCCCGGTGAAGGCCGCGGTGCTGCCGCTGTCGCGTAACGCGGACCTGACGCCGAAGGCCAAGGATCTCGCCGCGACGCTCCGCCAGCACTGGAACGTCGAGTTCGACGACGCAGGCGCGATCGGCCGCCGCTACCGTCGTCAGGACGAGATCGGCACGCCGTTCTGCATCACCGTGGACTTCGACACCCTCGAGGATCACGCCGTGACCGTGCGTGAGCGCGACTCGATGGCCCAGGAGCGGGTCGCGCTCGACCAGGTGGAGGGCTACCTGGCGCAGCGCCTCATCGGCTCCTGATCCGCGGTCACCTGCGCGCGTCGCAGGTAGTGGTCAGATAGTTCGTCAGGATTCGGCGGTTCTCCTCGGACACCGGGATACGCGAGTATTCCGGTACCGAGGAGCCGACCGCGATCCACAGCGGAAAGACAAAGGGCTTCTTCGCTTCCGCGAGTGCGTGCGGGTCGCAGCGTGCCGCGTCGATCGTGATGTCGATGCTCAGCCGGTCCTCGTCCGCCCGCATGGTGGCGGGCAGCGCCCCACGCAGGGCGTACAGGACGCTGCCGCCGATCTCGTCGACCCGGACGTCACCCGTTGCGGTTCCCCGGCTCACGATGAGCCGAGCGGGGAGGGGAGCGGCCGGCTCCGGCGGCGCCGCCGCAGGGATCAGCGTCACCGGGACGGCCCGCGTCAGTTCCTCTGCGGCGCAGTCTCCGTCGTGGATGCGGCCGAGGACGTCGTACGGGGTGGCGAGCGGCACCCGCACGGGCGACGCGCCCTGATCGGCGACCCCGATCACGGCGTACGCCGGGTCCGGCCGGGTGTCGCAGCGGACGGCGCCGTACTCGGCCTCGACGTCGATCCGGTTGCCGGGGCCGAGTTCGACGACCCGCCCGGTCTCGGGCGCCGCCTCGAAGCCCGGGCTGTCCAGCGCCACGGATGTCACGGTCACGGGCTCGCCGCCGGTATTCGCGATCCGCACGTGGATTCGGCCGCCCGCCGCGTCGTCCTCCCGGCTGCGGTACGCCTCCGCCGACAGCGGGATCGCCGGCTCGTCCCCGGTGTCTCGCCCGCCCGCGCACCCCGACAGGACGCCGCAGCAGGTGGCCGCGAGGCAGGCGAGTGCGACGAATGCTCGGGAGGACGTCAGAATCGGCCGCCCCCGCTGATCCGGCCCGAACTGCTCGGCCCGCCGAACGAACGGGGACCGCTGTCGCGGCCGCCGCCGGAGCCGCGGCTACCCCAGTTGCCGCCGCCGCTGAATCCGCCGCGCAGGATGCTGTCGATCAGGATGCCGCCGAGGATCGCGCCGGTGGCATTCCCGCCGCCGCCACCGGGTCCGGGCCGCTGGCGGGACTCCCAGCGGCTCACGTCGTTCTGCGCCAGGCGCAGCGCGTCGGCGGCCAGGCCCGCGGCGGCCTGGGCGTGCTGCAGTGCGCGGGAGGCGTCGGTGGTGCGCAACTGCTGCGCCCCCGCCAGGTGCCGCTGCGCCTCCGTCAGGCGGGTCCGTGCCTCCGCTCCCACCGCGCCGCGGCGGGTGCCGATGAAGTCCGACGCCGCCGTGACCTGCGACTGCGCCGCCACGAGGTCCTGCTCGAGACGCTGCTGCGCACGCTCGGCCTGCTGCCGCGATTCCTGCGCCTCGGCGAGCACGGCATCGAGTTCCGCGTCGGCCTTCACGATCTGGGTGAAGCTGCCGAGCGGGTCGGTGTCCGCGGCCGTCCGGGCCGCCGCCAGCGCGGCCTCGGCCGCAGTGCGGGCCGCCGCGAGCCGGTCCCCACCCTGCTCGGTGAACTGGGCCGCGGCCGCAATCCCCGCCTCCACGTCGGTGATCGCGGCAGGCAGCGTGGCGATGGCGTGCCGGATGTCCTCCGCGGCGTGATCGACGGCGTCGAGCAGAATCCGGGCCTGTTCGAGGGCGCCCTCGGCGCCGCGGATCGCCGACACCGCCGGTCCCTGCTTCCCCGGTGGCAGGGCGACCGCGTCCCGGCCCTCCGCCACGGCCTTCTCCGCGTACGCGAGCCGCTCCTCCGCCATCGTCACGTTCTGGGCGACGGAAGCGAGTGCGGCGGCCGGGAATTCGGTCTGCAGGGTGGCGAGGGTCTGCGTGGAGTCGGGAATGCGTACGGTCAGCGCCACCATGTCGCGGGTGAGCGCGTCGAGCCGATCGGGGGCGTTGATCAGCAGGTCCCGCAAACCGTCGAACTCCTGGACCTTCTCGTTGAGTTCGCGGTCGGCGCGCCCGCACGAGGTGATGATGTCGATGAGCATCTCCCGCTGCTGCTGCGGGGTCTCGGGGATCGCGTCGTCGAGTCGCTGACGCACGGTGAACGCCGCCGCGAGGGTGGACTGCGCGGTGTCGAACGCCGCCGTGAACGCAGCGGTGGCCTGCTCGCCGAATTCGCCGCGGGCCAGTTCGAGTTCCTCCTGGCTCGTGCGCAGCGCGTCGTCCGTCTCGACGAGCACCTCCTTGGCTCGCTCGTCGAGCGTGTCCAACGGCAGCGCCGTCAGTGCGGCCGTGTCTTCGGGGCTGATGCTGCGTGCCGCCTCGACGCCCGCCCGGGACCGGTCGTGCTTCCTCTTCCGCGAATACAGGACGAGCCCGCCCGCGCCCACGACGACCACGCCGCCGCCGATCAGCAGCGTGCGCACCGACATTCCGCCGCCCGGACTCATCGCGTCACCGAGCCCGCCTGCCGCGGCGATCGCGCCGCCGGCCCAGTCCTCCTCGCGCAGGGCCGGTTCCACCGCGTCCACCCGGATCGACTCGGCTTCGTCGCTGGTGATCTCGGACAGCCCGTCCGGTGCGATGAGGGCGTACTCACGGTCGACCGTCGCGACCGCGAGCAGTGCGTCGCGATCGCCGAGGGACGATGCCTGCGCCGTCTGATCCGCCCACGGGCCTGCGCCGAGACCGTTGAAGTCGGGAACGTAGACCACCCACAACCGCACCTTGTGCTCGTCGTAGAGCTGGTCGATCGCGGCCTGGACGTCGCTCTGCTGGTCCGCGTCGAGTACCCCGACGGTGTCCGTGATCTGACCGGGCAGGCGGAACGGTGCGTCCGCCGACGCGATCGCGGGGGAGAACAGGATCGCCACGAGCGTCAGGAGTGTGGAGACGGCGCCGAGGGCGGCGCACCGCCGGGCGCCGGGGAAGGGGATTCGGGGGTGGGACGACGGCGTCTGCTCGAGGCGCGGTGCGAGTGGCATGCCAGCAAATCTATCGGGTGTGGCGAGTCGTCATCGGGACAGTTCGGCGACAGCTGGCAGAATCAGGGAGTGAATTCTGCACCGAGCCGTGAACGCCACGACCTCCCGCGCCATCCTGCGCGCCTGGGGTTCGCAGGCACGCTGGCGCGGTGGACCCGCCGGATCATCGCCGGCGTCGTTCTCCTCGCGGCGACTCTGGTGCTCGGCACCGCGGTCCGGGTGTGGCAGGTCGCGCGGATCGACGACACGTCGACGGCCGACGCGATCGTGGTGCTCGGCGCCGCCCAGTACTCGGGAACCCCGTCGTCCGTGTTCGAGGCCAGGCTCGAGCAGGCGTACAAGCTGTACGAGCGCGGGGTGGCCCCGGAGGTCATCACGGTCGGCGGCAAGCAGGAGGGCGACGAGTACACCGAGGCGGCGTCCGGGAAGAATTACCTGATCTCGCGCGGTGTCCCCGCCGACAGCATCACCGCGGTCGAGGAGGGATCCGACACCCTGCTCAGCATCGAGGCGGTGAGTGAGGCGATGGGTGCGCAGGGCATCGATTCGGCGGTGCTCGTCAGCGACCCGTGGCATTCGCTGCGGACCCGGACGATGGCCCGCGACGCCGGACTCGAGGCCTGGACGGCGCCCACCCGGCAGGGGCCCGCGGTGTTCACCCGAGAGTCGCAGTTGCACGGAATCGCCCGGGAGACAGGGGCGTTGATCTGGTATCAGCTCACTCACTTCTCGGCCGACTTCCCCTACACGGCGGGACAGTAGGCGTTTCGATGACACCACACACGACACCCCGCGGCGAGGTGTACTCCGCGCACGACGTCGCCCGGCGGGTCCGCGAGGCACCGAAACGGGCGGGGATCCCGGGCAGTCAGATCGCGGCCGCCCAGCACCGCTCCGTCTTCTCCCGCGACCGCGCGCGCGTCCAGCACTCGGCAGCGCTGCGCAGGCTCGCCGACAAGACCCAGGTGGTGGGCCCCCGGGACGGGGACACCCCGCGGACGCGGTTGACGCACTCGATCGAGGTGGCGCAGATCGGCCGCGGGATCGCCGACGGTCTCGGCTGCGATCCCGATCTGGTCGACCTCGCCGGCCTCGCGCACGACATCGGTCACCCGCCGTACGGTCACAACGGTGAGAAGGCCCTCGACGAGGTCGCGGAACGCTGCGGCGGATTCGAGGGCAACGCCCAGAATCTGCGCATCCTGACGAACCTCGAACCGAAGGTGCTCTACCCCGACGGACGCAGCGCCGGGCTCAACCTGACCCGGGCGTCGCTGGACGCGGCGATCAAGTACCCGTGGACCCGGCCGCGCCCGGGCGCCAAGTTCGGGGCCTACGACGACGACGCCGAGGTGCTCGCGTGGATCCGTGAGGGCGCCCCGGACGGTCACCAGTGTCTCGAGGCGCAGGTCATGGACTGGGCCGACGACGTCGCCTACTCCGTGCACGACGTCGAGGACGGGGTAATCGACGGGCGCATCGACCTGCGTGCGCTGGCCGATCCGGTGGACCAGCGGGCGCTCGCCGAGTTCGGCGCCGCGGAGTTCGTGGGACTCGACGTCGAGGAACTCGTCGAGGCCGCGAAACGGCTCAGCCTTCTGCCGGTCGTCGTCGCGGTGGGCAGCTACGACGGCACGCTCACCAGTTCGGTCGCGCTGAAGAACCTCACCAGCGAACTGGTGGGCCGGTTCGCGACCGCCGCGATCATCGGGACCCGCGACGTCCACGGCGACAAGCCGGTCGCCCGGTACGACGCCGATCTGGTGGTCCCGCCGGTGGTGGCGTCCGAGGTGGCGCTGCTCAAGACGTTCGCATTGAATTTCGTGATGTCCGATGCCGGCCACCGGGCGCGGCAGGAACGGCAGCGGGACCGCGTGCACCGCGTCGCGGAATGGCTGCTTGCGACCGCACCCGACGGGCTCGACCCGATCCTGGTTCCGGCCTGGAACGCCGCGGCCGACGACCCCGCACGGGTCCGGGTCGTCGTCGACCAGATCGCCTCCTACACCGAGAGCAGGCTCGAACGCGTCGACAAGTCCAGTCTCGGGGCCCAGGCGAGCTGGGGCTGACGAACATCGAAGTCGGACCAATCCGGCCGGCGCGGTGCTACGAATAGGACTACAGACAGCTTGCACCCAATGGTCAGGGAGACCGGATGAAGTCTGCAGTGCGCAAGATCATCGGTTCGACGTCCGCAGCGCTGGCGGTGGCGGTCGGCGCCGCCCTGCTGGCCCCACCCGCGGTACAGGCCGCGCCCGCATACCCGTTCGCCGACCCCGACCCGTTCTACGGTGCGCCCGCCGATGTCGGGGCGCGCGCCGACGGTGACGTGCTGGCGAGCCGCCCGGTCGCCGCCACCGGTTTCCCCACCGCCGACGCCTGGCAGGTCAAGTACAAGTCGACCAACTCCGCAGGCGCGCCCATCGCCGCGGTCACCACGGTGCTGGTGCCCCGTGGCACTCCCGCGAACCGGCCGCTGGTGTCGTATCAGCCGTTCGTCAACGCGCTCGGGCTCGAATGCGCACCGTCGCATCAGCTGTTCGACGGCGGACTCCAGGAGGCCCCGGCCCTCAACGCCCTGCTCGCGCGGGGCTGGGCGGTCGCCGTGCCCGACCACCTCGGTCCCACCAGCGCGTACGGGGCGGCGAAACTCGGCGGCCGGCTCGTCCTCGACGGCGTCCGCGCCGCGCAGCGGCTCCCCGAGGCCGGTCTCGGCGGTAGTCCGGTCGGGCTCGCCGGGTACTCGGGTGGCGCCATGGCGACCAACTGGGCTGCGGCGCTCGCCCCCACCTACGCCCCGGAATTGAACATCGTGGGCGCCGCCGAGGGCGGCACCCCGGTCAACATCGGCGAACTGGCCGACCGCCTCGGCGGCACCCGCTCGCAGGCATTCGGCCTGGGTTTCGCGGCCGCGATCGGGCTCGAGCGTGAGTACCCGACGCGTTCCCCGCTCGGGGACGGCCTCAACGACGAGGGACTCGCCCTGCGCGCGCAGATGAGCAACATGTGCACCGATTCGATCCTCGGCGCCGGTGCGGGCAAATCGCTGCCCGACCTGACCAACGGTCCCGGGATCCTCGCCGATCCGTCCGGCCGCGCGGTGATGGACGAGAACAGCGTCGAACTGTATCCGGGGGTTCCGCGGACCCCGATGTTCGTCTGGCACGGCAGCGCGGACCCCCTCGTCGCCATCGGACCGGTGCAGAACACCGTCGCCCGGTACTGCTCACAGGGTGCGCGGGTGCAGTTCGACGTGATCCCGGGCGCCGACCACGGCACCGCCACCATGCTCGGCGCCGGCCCCGCGTTCAGCTATCTCGGCGACCGATTCGCCGGGATCCCCGCCCCGTCGAACTGCTGATCCCGAGGCGGAATTCCGGGCTCCGGGAGAGCGCCTAGACTGTCGGGCGTGGCTGGCAGAATCCCTGATCGTGACGTTGCGGCCATTCGCGAGCGCACACGGATCGAGGACATCGTGGGGGAGTACGTCTCCCTCAAGCGCGCCGGCGGCGACTCCATGAAGGGGCTGTGCCCGTTCCACGACGAGAAGTCGCCGTCGTTCCACGTGCGCCCCAACCACGGGCACTTCCACTGCTTCGGGTGCGGCGAGGGCGGCGACGTCTACTCGTTCCTCCAGAAGATCGACCACATCAGTTTCGTCGAGGCCGTCGAGCAGTTGGCCGACCGGCTGAACTACACCATCTCGTACGAGGGTGGCGGAACGTCGGTGCAGCGCGACCGCGGCACCCGCGCCCGGCTGGTCGCGGCCAACGCGGCGGCGCAGGAGTTCTACTCGGCGCGTCTACAGGAGCCCGACGCGCAGGCCGCCCGCGACTACCTGACGGAACGGAACTTCGACGCCCAGGCCGCGCAGCAGTTCGGCTGCGGGTATGCGCCCGACGGCTGGGACATCCTCACGAAGCATTTGCTGGGCAAGGGTTTCGACGTCAAGGAACTCGAGGCCGCGGGCCTGTCGAAGGCAGGGCGGCGCGGTCACATCGACCGCTTCCACCGGCGGCTGCTCTGGCCGATCCGGAACCTGTCCGGCGACGTCATCGGTTTCGGCGCCCGCAAGTTGTTCGACGACGACACCATGCCCGGCAAGTACGTCAACACGCCGGAAACCGTGCTGTACAAGAAGTCTCAGGTGCTGTTCGGGCTCGACCTCGCCAAGCGGGAGATCGCCAAGGGGCATCAGGCGGTGGTGGTCGAGGGATACACCGACGTCATGGCGATGCACCTGGCCGGGGTCAAGACCGCCGTCGCCGCCTGCGGCACCGCGTTCGGTGACGACCACCTCTCGATGTTGCGTCGACTGCTGATGGACGACAGCTATTTTCGCGGCGAGATCATCTACACGTTCGACGGGGACGCCGCAGGCCAGGCCGCGGCGATGAAGGCGTTCGAGGGTGACCAGAAGATGGCCGGGCAGACGTTCGTCGCCGTCGCGCCCGACGGCATGGACCCGTGCGAACTGCGGCAGAAGTCCGGTGACGCCGCCGTCCGCGATCTGGTGGCGCGCCGCACCCCGATGTTCGAGTTCGTGGTCAAGTCGATCCTCACCGAGCACGACCTCGAGACCGCGGAGGGCAGGGTCGAGGCGCTGAAGCGCACGGTGCCGGTGGTCGCCCAGATCAAGGAAGCGACTCTGCGTGACAGTTACTCCGTCCAGTTGTCCGGCTGGGTGGGCTGGGACGACATCGCCGCGGTCCGGCAACGGGTGCGGGACGAGGCGCGCAGGGGGGCGTCCACCCGCGGGTCGGTGCCCGCGCCGCCCAGGAAGCGGGCGGCCAGGGACGACAACCAGGACGCCCCGCCGTTGCCGGTCGGCCTGTCCCGGCCCCGGCCGAACGACCCGACGTTGTGGGCGCAACGCGAGGCGCTGAAGGGTGCGTTGCAGTACCCGGCCATCGCGGGCACCGTCTTCGACTCGCTGCCGGTGGAGACGTTCACGCACCCGACGTACGTCGTGATCCGCGAATCGATGATCGCGGCGGGCGGCGCCAGCGCGGGCCTCGGCGGCGGCGAGTGGGTCGACGCAGTCAGTCGGGGAGTCGAGGACGTCACAGCGGCGTCTCTCGTGTCCGAACTCGCCGTCGAACCGTTGCCCGCCGAGGAGGACACCGTCCCGCGATACATCTCCGGCGTCATCGCACGCCTGCAGGAGGTGTGGGTGGGGGAGCAGGTGGCGGAACTGAAATCCAAGCTGCAGCGCATCTCGCCGGCGACGGCGTCGGACGAGTTCCACTCGCTGCTCGGCGACCTCGTCGCCCTGGAACAGTACCGCCGGAGCCTGCTCGATCAGGCGATCGGCGACACCAACCGTGACGGCATGGCCGGCTGAACCGGCCGCCGTCGGCTACTTTTTCTTGAGCTGATCCTGGGGAACCAGGATGGTCGTGTCCTCGTCGAGCGGTTTCATGGGTTCGAGCTTGGGCTGGGTGTTCAGCGAGTCGGACAGCTTTTGTCGTGACATCTGCAACACCTTCTTCGTGGCCGGGCTGGTGGCCACGGCCTTGGTGGCCCGGCTGATCTGTTCGTAGCGCGCACGTCCTGCTCGCGTACCCAGCACGTACCCAGCAGCGATACCGATCAACAACCGCATCATTCCCGCTTCCTCCCGACGCACAACGACCTTCCCCATCCTGCCTGATGCGTCGACAGGCAGGCGATTTGGTACTGGGGTGGGGCTATGCGCTACAGTTTCTCTCGCATCGCCGGGAACGGCGAAGCACAGCAGAATAATCCCCTGTAGCTCAATTGGCAGAGCTTCCGACTGTTAATCGGACGGTTGCTGGTTCGAGTCCAGCCGGGGGAGCACCGAAACCCCGTCCGGTCCATCCGGGCGGGGTTTTCTGCTGCACCCGGCCAATTCGGATCGGTGCGCGTCCCGGGCGAGTACATTCCCGCTGTATCGGCAGCAAGCGACCGCGGGGTGTGCGATGAGCGAGGACGGCGGCGAAACCGAGCGGACGGGGCCGGTCCGGCGTTTCGGCGCCGGCGACGCCCCACGGTGGTTGCTGCCCTCGATCCTGTACGTCCTGCTGGCCGTCGCCGCCTACCAGTTGTCGGGGTGGCTGTTCGTCAACCTGCGCGGATTCCTGGGACTGCTGTTTCTCGCGTGGCTGTTCAGCATCACGCTCGAACCGGTCGTCGACTGGCTCGAGCGCCGGGGGCTGCGGCGCGGCCTCGCCACCGGACTCGTGTTGCTGGCACTGTTCGTCTTCGCCATCGGATTTCTGGCGCTCTTCGGGACACTGCTCGCCCAGCAGCTCGCCCAGCTCCTCAAGGCCTTGCCTAGCGCCCTGTCCTCCGTCACCGACTGGTCCAATCGTGTCTTCGACACAGACTTCGCGACCGGCGAGGATCTGATCCGCCTCACCCCCGAGACCGTGCGGGACCTCGCCGAGCGATTCACGCCCGGAGTTCTCGGCGTGCTGTCCTCGCTGCTCGGCGTCGTCTTCCAGATGTTGACGCTGCTGCTGTTCGTGTTCTACATGTCCGCGCAGGGACCGGCTCTCCGCCGCACCATCTCGAGCTGGTTTCCCGCGCGGCAACAGCGGGTCATCTCGGTGGTCTGGGAGATCTCGGTCGAGAAGGCCGGTGGTTACGTCGTGTCGCGGCTCATCCTCGCCGCCATCAGTTCGGTCGCCACCGGCATCTTCCTCGTGGTGATCGGCGTGCCCTATTGGCTGCCGCTGGCACTGTGGACCGGCATCGTCTCGCAGTTCGTCCCCACGCTGGGCACCTACCTCGCGATCGCCCTCCCGGCGATCATCGCGGCGGCGTCCCAGCCCATGGACGGCGTGTGGGTGATCGTGTTCGGCACCGTCTACCAGCAGATCGAGAACTACGTGCTGCACCCGCGCATCACGTCCGCGACGGTCTCGATCCACCCCGCGGTCGCGTTCGGGTCGGTGATCGTGGGCGCCTCGCTGTTCGGTGCGGTCGGAGCGCTGGTGTCGGTCCCGGTGGTCGCGGCAATCCAGGCACTCGTCGAAACGTACGGGCGACGATACGAACTCGTCGCCGACGAACCGGCGACGGTCATCTCAGTCGAACAACGCGAACACACGAGCGACGAAGAACGCCGCGATTCCCAGGATGAGTAGCCCGATCAGGATGAAGGCGAGGACCGGCACCGTCCGACCCGGCATCGGCTGCGGGTGCGACAACCCCGACGTCTGGCCGGCGTCCGGTGGTGTGTCGCCCGGCTGAACGCCCCCACCCGCGTCGAGGGCGGGTGCATCTTCCGGTTCCGGTCCTGGATGTTCGACGCTCATCGTCCACTCCTTTCCCGTGATCCTCGGCAATGACGGTGACACCCGCGTACCCCGGGAGGCGTATTTGCACACAGGACGACGAGCAGGCGCCGCGATCGGGACGTCGAATCGACCCGTCGACGACGAAAAGCGCTGTCGGGACCGGCTTCGTCCCGGCTACGCGCCCGCGGCGGGCGCACGGTAACATCGGCAGGCCGCGATGCGAGTAGTGCGGTGATGGGGCGGTAGCTCAGTCGGTTAGAGCCGTGGACTCATAATCCATTGGTCGCGGGTTCGAGCCCCGCCCGCCCCACCCACTTCCCCGGTCGGCCGGGGCTTCCCAAGTCGGCCCGGATGCGGGCAGTGTGAAGTCCATGGAGTTGGCGCGCGAGGAACGGGAAGAATTCGCCGAACTGCTCGCCAGTCTGTCCCCGCACCAGTGGGAGTCGCCGAGCCTGTGCGAGCGGTGGCGGGTCCGGGACGTGGTCGCGCACGTGATCAGCTACGACGAACTCGATTTCCGCAGCCTGGCCGCACGGTTCGCGAAGGGCTGGTTCCTGCAGGACCGGGTCAACGAACTCGGGGTCGCCGACCTCGCGGACCGCACCCCCGCGCAGCTGCTCGAGTTGATGCGCATTCACGCCGAACCCAGCGGTCTGCCAGCCGGTTTCGGTGGGAGGATCGCCCTCGTCGACGGCATGATCCATCAACAGGACATCCGGCGACCCCTGGCGATTCCCCGGACCATCCCCCCGCGGCGGCTGCGCACGGCGCTGGAGTTCGCGCGGTTCGCTCCGCTGATCCGCGGCGCCTGGCGAGCTCGCGGGGTGAAGCTGGTGGCGACGGATCTCGACTGGTCCCACGGCCGGGGACCGCAGGTGAGTGGAAGCGGGGAAGCGCTGCTGATGGCGATGGCTGGACGCCGCGACGCACTCGGCGACCTCACCGGTCCCGGCCGGTCGGCATTCGCCGCCCACGTCGGCACCTGACCGAGGCACGCACGTGCCGCGTCGTTGTTCTCGGTGCCGGAGCGGGGCAGACTGAAAGTCACCCGAGGAGGCCATCGTGGACCTGCAGATCGTGCCGATCGACAAGCCCGAAGACATGAACGTGATCATCGGACAGTCCCACTTCATCAAGACCGTCGAGGACGTGCACGAGGCCCTGGTGGGAGTGGGTCCGCACCTCCGGTTCGGTATCGCGTTCTGCGAGGCGTCGGGACCCCGTCTCGTGCGCAACTCCGGCAACGACGACCGCCTCGTCGAGTTGGCCACGCGCAACGCCGTCGCCGTCGGCGCGGGCCACTCGTTCTTCGTATTTCTGGAGGACGGCTATCCGGTGAACGTCCTGAACACGCTGAAACAGGTGCCGGAGGTGTGCGGCATCTTCTGCGCCACCGCCAACCCCGTCGAAATCATCGTGGCCGAGACGGAACTCGGCCGGGGCATCGCCGGCGTGATCGACGGGCGCCCACCGGCCGGTGTGGAGACGAGTGCCGACGTCGCCGACCGCAAGGCGTTGCTGCGAACGATCGGCTACAAACTCTGAGCGAGCGCATCCGCCCGGCGCTCTACGATGACCGGCATGGCGATCACTCCCGACACGAAGAACTGGACCTGGGTCCTCGACCGGGCGTGCCCCGACTGCGGGTTCGATTCGGCCGCAACCCGGTACGAGGACATTCCCGCTCTGGTCCGGGCGAACGCGGATGCCTGGTCGCCGGTCCTCACCCGTGCCGACGTGACTGTCCGGCCGAACGAGCAGACGTGGTCGGCCCTCGAGTACGCCGCGCACGTTCGCGACGTGTTCCGGATCTTCGACGTCCGCCTCCGGCTCATCCTCGAGCAGACGGATCCCCCGTTCCCGAACTGGGATCAGGACGAGACGGCGATCGCCGAGCGCTACAACGAGCAGGACCCGGTCGTCGTGGACGCCGAACTGCGTGCGGCAGGCGCCGCGGTGGCGGACAACTTCGCGGCCGTCACGCCGGAACTCCGGTCGCGGACCGGGCGGCGGAGCGACGGCGCCTCGTTCACGGTGGAGACCCTCGCCAGGTATTTCGTCCACGACCCGATCCACCACCTCCACGACGTGTCGGGGTAACAGTTTCGGATTCCCGGACCCGATTCGGTAGAACGTGTTCCAATTCGATCGGTTTGTGTCTATCGTCACATCAGCAGATGTGCAGACATGAACGAAGGGTTGGAGTCACATGAAGACCAAGGGTGCGATCCTGTGGGGCCTGAACGAGCCGTGGTCGGTCGAGGAGATCGAGATCGGCGATCCGGTTGCGGGCGAGGTGCAGATTCGCATGGAAGCGGCCGGAATGTGCCACTCCGACCACCACATCGTCACCGGTTCGATGCCCATGGCGTCCTTCCCGGTGATGGGCGGCCACGAAGGGTCCGGCGTCATCACCAAGCTGGGCCCGGAGGTGAAGGATCTCGAGGTCGGCGACCACGTGGTGCTCTCCTTCGTACCCGCCTGCGGACGCTGTCCGGCGTGCTCGGCGGGACATCAGAATCTCTGCGACCTCGGGATGGGGCTCCTGAGCGGGCTGGCGATCAGTGACGGCACGTTCCGCATCCACGCGCGCGGCGAGAACGTCATCCCCATGTGCCTGCTCGGAACGTTCTCGCCCTACATGGTCGTGCACGAGACGTCGGTCGTGAAGATCGACAAGGACATTCCCTTCGACGTCGCCGCCCTCGTCGGCTGCGGCGTACCCACCGGATGGGGTTCGGCGACGCGGATGGCGGAGGTGAAGCCGGGCGAATCCGTCGTCATCATGGGTGTCGGCGGTGTCGGCATGAGCGCGCTGCAGGGCGCGGTGGCGTCCGGGGCCCGTCAGATCTTCGCCATCGACCCGGTGCCGTGGAAGCGGGAACAGGCGCTGAAGTTCGGGGCAACCCACGCGTTCGAGAGCGCCGCCGCCGCGATCGAGCCGATCATCGCACTCACCAACGGGCTGATGGCGCAGAAGACGATCATCACGGTCGGGGAGATGCGCGGCGAATACGTCGAGGAAGCCCTGCTGCTCACCAGCAAGTTCGGCACGTGCGTCGTCACGGCGATGGGCGCGATGACCGACATGGACGTCAAACTGAACCTGTTCCTCTTCTCGATGCTGCAGAAGGACCTGAAGGGCACCATCTTCGGCGGCGGCAACGCCCGCGTCGAGATCCCGAACCTGCTGGCCATGTACAAGTCGGGGCAGCTGAACCTCGACGACATGATCACCCGCACCTACAGCCTCGAAGGCGTCAACGACGGGTACCAGGACATGCTCGACGGCAAGAACATTCGCGGCGTCATCCGGTACACCGAAGCCGACTGGTGACGGTCTCGTAGTCTGACCGGGTGCAGAGTCTCGATCAGATTGCCCGATGGCCCGTGGACAACGCTGCGGCGGTGGTCCTGTCGCGAGACGAAGGGGTGATCGGCGAGTACGGCGACCAGCAGCGCGTCTTCCCGCTGGCCTCGGTGACCAAACTGCTCTGCGCGTACGCAGTCCTGGTGGCCACCGAGGAGGGGGCCGTCGAACTCGACCAGTCCGCAGGCCCGGAGGGCTCGACGGTGCGTCATCTGCTGGCGCACGCGTCGGGCCTCGCCTTCGACGCGGACCGGGTGCAGACGGCACCGGGGCGCAAGCGGATCTACTCCAGCGCCGGCTTCGAGGTGCTCGCCGACCTCCTCACCGCCGAGACGTCGATCGACTTCGCCGACTACGTTTCGGAATCCGTCTTCGCTCCGCTGTCGATGACCGCGTCCGCTCTGGTCGGGCCCGCCGGCCACGGAGCGCAGGCGTCGGCGGGAGACCTCGGCCGCTTCGCCGCCGAACTGTTCCGCCCGGCGCTCATTTCGCCTCAGACGTTCGCGGACGCCACCTCGGTGCAATTCCCCGGACTGGACGGAATTCTGCCCGGATACGGCTCACAGCGTCCCAACGACTGGGGTCTGGGATTCGAGATCCGGTCGGGCAAGAGCCCGCACTGGACCGGCACGGGCAACTCGCCACAGACGTTCGGACACTTCGGGCAGTCCGGCACGTTCCTCTGGGTCGATCCGGTCGCGGGCCTGGCGTGCGTCGCGTTGACGGACCGGGACTTCGGCGACTGGGCCAAGCCCGTGTGGACCGAGCTGAGCGACGGTATCCTCTCGGAACGCCGACGACGATGACACACCGATTGCTCGAATCACTGGCGCAACACACGCATCACAGGGCACACTGGTCAACCGAGCGTGCTGCACACACCGACTGAGGCCGTTGGGGAAGACGTCCCTCGTCGAAGCAGGAGGCTCGAGTGCGCGCATTGAATCAGTTCGCGGACGTGACGGCTGGTGTTGTCTATATCCACTCGTCGCCCGCCGCGTTGTGCCCCCATATCGAATGGGCGCTGACCGCGACCCTCGACTGCCGAGCGAACCTGAAATGGACCTCGCAGCCGGCTTCCAACGGCGTTCTGCGCGCGACCACCAACTGGGTGGGGCCCGTCGGCACCGCCTCGCGGTTGGTCAATGCGCTCCGCGCCTGGCCGATGCTGCGTTTCGAGGTCACCGAGGACGCCAGCGAGGGCGTGGACGGCGAACGGTTCAGTCACGTGCCCGGCATGGGTCTGTGGCACGGATCCACCAGCGCGAACGGCGATGTCGTCGTGGGGGAGATGCGACTGCGGGCACTGATGCAGGCGGGCGGTGACATCGCGGCCGAACTGGACTACGCCCTCGGAACCGCCTGGGACGAGGCGCTGGAGCCGTTCCGCAGCGGCGGCGAAGGCGCCGAGGTCACCTGGCTGCGCCGCGACGTCGGCTGACACCCGCACACGGACGCGAAAAGGCCCCCACCGCCGGTGGGGGCCTTCTCTCGATCAATGCTCAGATCACAGGGGGATGTTCTTGTGGTCGCCGCGGGTGGAAGGGACGGCGGCGAGGGCGGCGGTGACGACACTGCGCGTCTTGGCCGGGTCGATCTCCTCGTCCACCACACCGATCGCGACGGCGCGGTCGACGCCGCCGGCGATGCTCTCGTGCTCGACGGCCAGACGCTCGTGCAGGGCTTCGCGCTCTTCTTCCGGCGCCGCGGCCAGGGCGCGCTTGTGCAGGATGCCCACGGCCGCCTTGGCGCCCATGACGGCGACCTCGGCGTCGGGCCACGCGTAGACGGCGGTGGCGCCGAGAGCACGGGAGTTCATGGCGATGTAGGCGCCGCCGTAGATCTTGCGGGTCACGACCGTCACCCGGGGCACGGTGGCTTCGGCGAACGCGTGGAGCAGTTTGGCTCCGCGGCGCACGACGCCTTCCCATTCCATGCTCACCCCGGGGAGGTATCCGGGAACGTCCACGACCACGACCAGCGGGATGCCGAATGCGTTGCACAGCCGGACGAAGCGAGCCGACTTCTCGGCGCTCTCCGAGTTCAGGCACCCGCCCAGGCGCAGCGGGTTGTTGGCGATGACCCCGACGGTGCGGCCGCCGAGGCGTCCGAGTCCGGTGACGATGCTGCGGGCGTAATTGCCCTGCAGTTCCTCGAAACTCGACTCGCCCTCGACGTTGTCGAGAAGTTCGTGAACGATCGGGCGGACGTCGTAGGCGCGCTTCGCCGACTCCGGCATGAGCGCGCGGAGATCGGTGTCGCCGTGCGCGGCCGCGGCCTGATCGAATTCGCCCTGCTCGCAGAACATGGACACCAGGCGGCGCGCCCGGTGCAGAGCGTCACCCTCGTCGTGGGCGGCGATGTGCGCCACACCCGACTTCTTGGTGTGCGTGTCGGGGCCGCCGAGCGACACCATGTCGACCTGCTCGCCGGTGACGCTGCGGACCACGTCGGGTCCGGTGACGAACACGCGGGCCTCGGGCGCCATGATGACGACGTCGGTCAGCGCGGGACCGTATGCCGCACCACCGGCCGCGAAGCCGAGGACGACGGAAATCTGTGGGACGCGGCCGGACGCGCGGACCATGGCCTCGAAGACCAGTCCGACGGCGTGCAGGGCCTCGACGCCCTCGGCGAGACGCGCGCCACCCGAGTGCCAGAGCCCGACGATGGGGGCATCTTCCTCGAGGGCGGTATCGATCGCCGTCACAATGTGTTTGCAGCCCTCGACACCCATGGCGCCGCCCATGACGGTGGCATCGGAGCAGTAGGCGATGGTGCGGACACCGTCGATGTTGCCGGACGCGGCCAGCACACCGGACTTGTCACGCGGATGGAGCGGGACGACCGTCCCGGCGTCGAACAGCTTCTCGAGGCGCGCAAGGGGATCGCGCGGGTCGATCGACGCATCGGACTTCGTCGCGGGTGCCAGGATTGTCATCGCGTCCTCCTCTGTAGGGGGCCCCTCGAGGGCTGTCGATGGGTGGAGACCCCTTCAGAGAAGAGGTCTCCACCCGCGATCTAGCAGGACCGGCTGTCAGACCCGGCCGAAGGCGAGCGCGACGTTGTGCCCACCGAAACCAAACGAGTTGTTGATCGCGAAATCGATCTCGCCGTACCGGGCTTCGCCCTTGACGACATCCAGGTCGATCTCTGGATCCTGATTCTCGAGATTCAGCGTGGGCGGAATGACTCCGTCACGCAGGCTCAGGACCGTGAGCACCGCCTCGAGCGCACCGACGGCGCCGATCGAGTGCCCCAACGCGGACTTCGGTGCGTACACCGCAGCATGGTTGCCGACGGCAGCCTTGATGGCGTTCGCCTCGGCGGTGTCACCGATCGGCGTAGCCGTGGCGTGCGCGTTGATGTGCTGGATGTCCTTCTTCGTCAATCCAGCAGTCTCGATCGCCCTCGTCATGGCCCGCGCAGCGCCCGAACCCGAGGGGTCGGGAGCGACGATGTGGAACCCGTCGGAGGTGATCCCCGCGCCCAGCAGGCGGGCGTGGATGGTGGCACCGCGAGCCTTGGCGTGCTCCTCGGTCTCGAGGACCATCATCGCTCCGGCCTCACCGAACACGAAGCCGTCGCGATCCTTGTCGAACGGCCGTGAAGCCGCCTTCGGATCGTCGTTGCGGGTGCTCAGCGCACGCATCATCGCGAAGCTCGCGATCGGCACGGCGTCGAGGTAACCCTCCACGCCACCGGCGACGATGATGTCGGCGTCGCCCATCACCAGCATGCGGTACGCATGGGCGATGGCCTCGGAACCCGACGAGCAGGCCGACACGGGAGTGATCACTCCGGCGCGGGCCCCCAGCTCGAGTCCGACGGTGGCCGACGGACCGTTGGGCATCACCATCTGGACGGCGAACGGCGACACCTTGCGGTAGCCACCGGCCTTCATCTTCTCGACGGCGTCGATCAGAGCTTCGCCGCCGCCGAGTCCGGTGCCGATGACGACGCCGAGGCGATCCTTGTCGACCTCCGGGCTGCCGGCGTTCTCCCAGACCTGACGGCCCAGGACGAGCGCCAACCGCTCGACGAAGCTCATCCGGCGGATCTCGACCCGGGACAGCGACTCGTCGGGCGACACCTTCAGCTTGCCGCCGATCGTCACCGGAAGGTCGTTCTCCGTGACGAACGCTTCCTGGATGGTGTCGATGCCGCTCTCGCCGGCCAACAGGCCTTTCCACGTGGCATCCACGTCACCAGCGATCGACGTCGTAGCCGCGAGGCTGGTGACGACGATGTTGGGGAACTGTCTCCCGTTGGTCGAGGCGGAAGTCACGGCTGAGCTCACTCCTCGTCGTTCTTGGCAGCTTCGAGCTTGGCCTTCACGGCCTCCGCGTCGGCGCCACCTTCTGCTTCGAGCTTCTGGATGTAGTTCACGGCGTCACCGACGGTGCGCAGTCCGGCGAGATCCTCGTCGGGGATCTTCACGCCGTACTTGTCCTCGGTCTGGACGGCGATCTCAACCATGGAGAGGGAGTCGATGTCGAGGTCGTCGACGAAAGACTTTTCGATGGTCACCTCGGACGGCTCAATACCGGTGACCTCCTCGATGATCTCCGCGAGTCCGGCGATGATGTCTTCCTGGGTGGCGGCCACTGAGTGGCTCCCTTCTGATTCGGTGTAGATGTATCTGGAGTTGTGCAGGCACGTCCCCATCGGCCGCGCCTGCGGGCCCTGCACGCACCGAGGTGCGCGCAGCAAACTAGCCGAGTTCTGTCAGTTCGGCTAGCGCGGAGATATCCCCCGGGGTCTTGAGTGCCAGAGTCGGCGTGCCGCGCATTTCACGCTTGGCGATACCGACCAGGGTTCCGGCTGGTGGAAGTTCCGCGATCGCCGAGACCTGAGCGGTCCGCAGGCTCGCGGTACACAGGTCCCAACGCACAGGTCGGGTTACCTGCGCGGCCAGCTTAGTCAGTGCGTCGGCTCCGGATGCGACCGGTGCGCCGTCGGCGTTGGAGAGCAGAGTGCGGGTGGGTTCACCCGGTGTGATCTTGGACGCAGCCTCGGTGACGGCCTCCTGCGCGGGAGCCATGAACCGGGTGTGGAACGCGCCCGCGACGGGCAGTGCACGGACCCGCGCCTTCTCCGGCGGGTTGGCCGCGAGTTCCCCGAGCGCCGTCAGCAGACCTGCCGCGACGATCTGGCCCGCGGCGTTGCGGTTCGCCGGTTCGAGGCCCAGTTCGTCGAGGCGGGCGAGCACCTCGGCCTCGTCGCCCCCGAGGACCGCGGACATGCCGGTCGGTTCGAGTGCGCACGCCTTGGCCATCTCCGCGCCGCGGACGGCGGCGAGTGCGACGGCGTCGTCGGCGGAGAGGACCCCGGCGACAGCGGCCGCGGCGAGTTCACCGACGGAGTGCCCGGCCGCGATGGTGTCTGCGGGAACCAGGCCACGCGCGTCGAGTTCCTCGAACGCGAGGATTGCGGCGGCCACGACGAGAGGCTGAGTCACCGACGTGTCGGTGATCTCCTCCGCGGTCGCGGTGGTACCGAGGCGGACGAGGTCGAGGCCGGCAGCCTTCGACCACAGTGCGACACGGTCATGAGAACCCGGCAGCTCCAACCAAGGGATGAGCATGCCGGGAGTCTGAGAGCCCTGACCCGGGGCGAGCAACGAAATCACTCTTCAAGAGAACACCGTCGACGGCGTACCGCGAGATGTCGTTGCGGATGAACCTTTGTCGGCGGATTTGTTGGGTTCCCACAAAATTGCACGTGGGGTCCTCGCATCGAATCTGGACAGACGTTCGTTACAGCCCTGCTTCTCCGAATGGGAAGGGTGTGACTGGTGTTAAACGTGATATGGGTTCGTTATGGGAATGTGTCAATCGACCCACGGTGGCGGCCACTCTGAGCACATACGCATCCCGCGGATTCGTCGGATCGCGTCCCGTGACTTCGGCGATTCTCTTCAGTCGATACCGCACAGTATTTGGATGAACAAACAGCTGCCGGGCACAAGTCTCAACCGCACCTCCACAGTCGAGATACGCGTCCAAAGTGTCGGTGAGAACACCTCCGGCGGCCGCCAGCGGAGCGACCAGATGGTCGTTGAGAGCGGTGACTGCGGCGTTGTCGCCGAGCAGTGCCCGCTCGGGTAGCAACTCGGCGGCGTGGACGGGCCGGGGGGCGCCCCGCCAGCCGGCGACCGCCTGCATCGCGGCGAGCGCCTCGACGGCACTGAAGTGGGCCGCGCCGAGCGTCGGCGTGGTCGGCCCGATGATCACCGGCTCGTCCGAGAACTTGCCGAGCAGGTCGGTCATGAAACTCGAGTGCCCCGACCCCTCCTGCAGCTCGCCGCTGACGACCATCACGAGGCGCGAACCCTGCACGACGGCGAGCGCCGCCCGGCCGTGCCTCTGCGCGATGGTGTGGACCGTGCCGACGACCGAGACCCGTTCGTCCTCGGGCGGTGTGCCGACGATGACGGTGGCGGGGGCGGTGGCGTCCCAGTTGAGGGTCGCCGCCCGCGACAACATGTCGGACCCGGTGTCGCCGCGGACCACGGCGTCGACCACGAGGGCCTCGAGCCGCGTGTCCCAGGCGCCGCGGGACTCCGCGGCACTGGCGTACACGGAGGCGGCGGCGAAACCCAGTTCGCGGCCGTAGCGGAGTACGGCCTCGGTGAGCGCGATCAGTTGCTGGTCGTTGCGGGCGAGTGCCGGGAGCCACTGCTCGAAGAACTCCATCGCCACCCGCACCATGTCCACCGTCTGGCTGAGGGTGAGCCTGCGCGCGAGATCCTGCGGAATCACCTGGAACGCGTCCAGGCTGAACCGGATGTCACTGTCCGGGTTCTTCAGCCATTCGAGGAAATTGACGACTGCGGTCTGGACCAGCAACTGCACGTTGGAACGCTGAGCGGCGTCGAGGTCGTCGAAGAACGGCAGCTGATCCTGCATCGTCGTGACGGCCTCGGTCGAGAGGCGCCCGGAGAACTGTTTGACGCGACGCAACAGTGCGTCGGGCAACGGATCCCGGGTTTGTCGTCTGCGGGAGACCAACGGACTCTGCTCGACCATAGTCAAGAACCTACGCGCACCGCCGCCCGTGTTGTCCGACGGACACACGGGCGGCGGTGGGTGAGGATGGCGGCGTTACGCGCTTCCGGTATCCGTGTAGGAGACGGCGGCGGCGCGGACGTCGTCGATGCGGTACTTCGTGGCGGCTTCGACGGCCTTGGAGCGGTCGAGGG
>NZ_WXYH01000365.1:0-38519 GCF_009872365.1 Rhodococcus sp. T7 | reverse complement strand
ACCGTGGCCGACGAACTCAACCGGGCAGAATCCGGGTCGATCACCGCCCGAGTCCTCCCACCCGGTCGTGCACTGACTGCGTCGGTGCTCGTGAGTAACGAAAGCGGCTCCCGCCGTGTCGAGCTAGCACACGACGGCCACATCATCGGGCGCGACCGAACCTGAACACAGGCAGGTCGCATTGCGAATGGTGCCCCCAGTTCGAGCGTCCCCCGAATTGGTGTCTCGTCCGCGCCGGACAACGCCGATAACTTCTCCGTCAGGGAAGAACCGGGGGCCGGACAGGTCGCCGTTCTCGCGAGCTGTGATGACAGAGGGAGCCACTGTGAACAACGTCGTGGAAGAACATCCCATACCGGGATCGATTCACAATCCGTCGATGACCGTGCGCAACACGATCAGACACGAAGCCCCAAAGCTCTCCGCGCGGGAGACCGAAGTGCTCCTGGGCTGGCTGAAATGCGATTCCAAGGAAGTCCTCGCCACGCAACTCTTCCTCTCCTTAGGGACCGTGAACACCCACCTTGCTCGGATTCGCGAGAAGTACTCGGCCAAGGGCCGACCAGCGCCCTCGAAGAGCGCTCTGCTCGCCCGCGCCCTGCAGGACGGGCTGATCACGATCGACGACCTTGATTGAGCCCGACACCGACCGGGCTTCGGGCCTATCACGGAATGCGATACGTAAACCGACCCGAACATGGGTGTGGCACTCTGCGCTTGCCGCCGTCCCCACACTCGCCCTTGCCGCTCTCCAACCTTTCCCAGATAGCGCAGGCCCGACAATGATCATGGTCGCAAACACGGCAGCCCTGTGGATCTATGCAGCGTCGGTGGTTCACCGTTATGCCCCGTATGGACACCACGAGTCGACAGCCACTTCAAACACACCACCGAACCGTTCCGTTGACCTCATCGTGGCCACCGCCGTCGATGACGTCATCTCAGCCCTGACCGCCGGCCGCGCCAGCGACTCCGAACAGGTCGCAGCCGCCGAAGCGCGACGGGCTCTCGGCGACATCTACTCACGCGACGTGCCGCACAACAAAACCTGACCCGCGCAGGCCCAACTAGCAGCACCCTTCAGTTAAACAGGAGCCAACAATGCGAAGTCCTCGCGACCATTCCCTTTCGTGGCGCCGCGTGTCCACGACCGTCTGCATCGGGATCGCGTGTGCCCTTGGCGCGGCATGCACCCCGTCGGACGATGGGGCCACGGGAACCACGACATCTGCGACTCAACGACTCGACGGGATAGATCTACCGAGGACTCCGTCAACGACGGTCACCTCGACCAACGGACCTGCCCCCACCACGAAGTCGGGAATTCTCATCGGCCAAAAGAAGGGTGAGGACAGGAACGGCAGTGCGAGGACCCTCGAGATCGGGTTTGTCGATCCCGGCAGTGGTACCTACGACGCACTCGCTTCGTTCGATGTGTCGAACTGGCAGAACACCTTACCCGGATTTCGACTGGGTCTTGCGCCGAGCCTGGACCGGTACGCCCTCACCAAATCCGTCAACGGAGACCTCCACGCCGGCTGGGTCGATCTCGCCGGCACATTCACAGACATCAACCGCACTGAGACCGCGGACCCCTTCGGTGGCACGCAAGGAAACATCGCCATCGGGTTCGACAATAAAGGTGATTTCTACTACACGGAGCACCACAACGACGGACAAACGGTGTTCCGAGTACCAGCCGGATCGACGTCCGTCGCAGACGCCCAATTCGTCGTCACCCAAGGCAAGGTCCCACCGAAACCTTTCAAAACCGGTGACGGCGTGATCCACTTCAACGAATCCTCATGTTTCGGTGCGCACTCAGAGATCGGATGGCTAGGACCGGACACCTACCTCGTACCGCTTCGCACACAGATCTACAAGGCAAGTATCGCCAACGTCGAGCACGTCGGATCCTGCGGTGACGGCGACGGTAGTCCCCTCTTGCCGCCAACCAACACCGTAGCGGTGACCAACCCCATCGGTAGCCCGGACGGCAACACGGTTGCATTCACCTATGACCGCAACCAGCTGTACACCGTCGAGGCGTCAGGGGTAACGCAGCCTCGCAAGGTCAACGTGAGCCCGGACATCAACGTGTATACCGTCGCATTTATCGATTGGCTCTGATGAGAGTGGCCAGATGTCGACCAACGTCGACAAGGTGAACATCAACGTCGCCGGATCGACCATGGCTATACAGCCCCGATCTAAGGGATCTGGGCCCGGATCGCCCCGAGGACCGCGTGCCGAAACTCCGAGGTGTCGTCGGTTCCGAGCGCCGCGTCCCGCACACTCCAGCGGAACGGTTGCGTCTTCCGCACAACGATCATGTCCCCAGTATGTGCTGGTCAAATCCGCGCGCGCTCCCCCCAATCGGGGGATGGGAAAGTGGATGATCGGCCGCACACCACTGATCACGCCCCGTCGTCGCACATTCGGGTCTGCACAAGCTGCACCGCGCGAAGCGCACCAGCATCACGAGCGGCGCCGGCCTTTCGCAACAGGCGATCACCCGCCGACGGTACCAAAGCGCCACAGCGCCAACGCCACCTCAACAGCACACCACAATCGACGTCCCACTTCCTTGGTAGTGAGACACCATCTGGGCCGCCCTCGGTTGTCGCGAATGCGCAGGTCACTGTGTCTCAAAAGTTAGTCTCATAATTTCGTGTCGCAACATCCGTACAGCCCTAACTTTCGGTACGCTCCATGCGTGGAGTTGGGTTATGCCCGGGTGTCGACGACCGAGCAGGATCTCGCGCGGCAGCTCTACGAGGAGTGGCAAGACCGCCCCGCCACCGTGCCGGACAGTGTTAACGGCATCACGCTCACGCATATCGGGTGCGAAGATCCCCACCGTCACGTACTTGTGCATAGTCAGCCTCCACGATCGGTGCGGGGGCGGTGCGGCCCGTAACACGCCGGGTACGGCGACCGATAAGGGTGTGACGGCAATCACATCTCCCGCGCCCGGTGAGTTCATTCTCATTCGAGCTAGCGCTCGACAAGAAAGGTAGCGTCATGCGCAAGTTGGATTCAGGCCTGGGTGGCGTTCGTGGTGCTGGCGTGCGCATCACCACCGCAGGGTTGAGCGCCCTGTTCACCGCCGCCCTACTGCTTACCGCGCCGACGGCCGCGTTCGCGGCGCCGCCCGAGATCCTGAAGCCGACCTGCGAAGCGCAGGGCGGCACCTTCTCGGTGGAGCAGGGCACCAAGCACTGCGTAACGGTGAGCACAGCCGAGGACCGCGCGGGCAGATCCCTCGACGGGCCCGTCGCCCCGGACAGGAGCTTCTATCGAGGAACCTCGTTGGTCACCCTCTTCCGCGTGACGACAACTACGCAGTCGCAGCAGGGTGCCGGTGAGGTCACGACAACGACGGAAAACTCATCGCATCTCGGCGACGACTGGACCCGGTTCAGCTGCAACTTGCTGACGCCCAATGCTGGAACCGGCGGCGGATACAACTTCACGCCGGTCGACTTCAGCATCTGTGACGATCTAGGGCTCTTCTTCGGCGTCTGATTCGTCGGAAATCCGGCGCTGAGGCGGGTGCACCCCTGTGCGGGAACGGTGCTGATCCCCGACCCGTCACCCACGGACCTTGTTTGACACGGCGCCATCAACGGCGGCCCCAACATGACGAGAATCAAAGGAAGAACATGCTCAAGAAAGTGTTGGTGACTGTGATGGCCGCGGGAGCCCTGACTGTTCCGCTCGCTGGAGTGGCATGGGCAGACCCCGGTGACGGTGTCGGAGTCGGGGGTGTCCCCGGGCAAATCGGCGGGCCTCCCGGCGAGACTATTAGTCAGTTTGCAAAGATGCCGGGCTCCGTTCCGGATTCCATTAGCACTGGAACAGGTGGTGCTTTCCGTACACCTGGTGGGGCCGTGAAGGACTTCACGCCTGGGGCCGGCCAAGGCAATGGGCCACAGACCTAGCCTGCCGCCCACCACATCCAAGCTGTCCGTGCCGCCGCATCCCTCAATGGGTGCGTGGCTCTGTCAACCTGATTCCTGATTCGGCCCCCCCACGGCGGCCCGAGTTGGACCCAGCCGAGGAGCCGGGCAGCTCGACGCGACTTCGAGCCCCCGAGGACATCGGCCCGTAACGGACCGGGCGCACCGACCGAAGTCAATTGCGGGATGGATCACTCCGCCCGGGCAAAGAGGGCTATGCCCATCGCCCGCACCCCCGGCGCAACCCGCATGCCCCACGCCTTCTGAGGAGAAGACCTGAAGATGATCTGTTGTCACGCTAAGCAGTTGCCCCCATCACCGGATCGGTCACGGCGGCGTCGACCGTGACGGAGGAAGTGCCGATCATGGCGTCGAATGCCGGCGTGCGGGAGTGAGATGCGGGGTGCACACGGCGGTGAATCGCTGGGTGCCTTCCTCGATCACGGCGCGGGCGAGTTCCTCCTTGGAGCGGTAGTGGAAGTACAGCGCCCCCTTGGTGGCCAGGGCCCGGGTGAGGACCTCGCTCAGCTTCGTCTGTCGGTAGCCGCGGCGGGTGAACACCTCGGGCGCGGCATCGCGCAAGACCCGACGAGTGACTTCCGCCCGCGCCTGCGTGCCCATCATGGCCCTCCGTGGTAGCGAGATTCTCGGCCGAACGGTGTGCTCCGAACCGTCCCGACCGGGTCGTCCGACGCACTGCACAATGCCTACCCGATGGACAGGTGCTACGCATGATGTTCCGAGTGACCCCTCGCCCGCGGGCGCAATAACGCTCACGTGTCTCACAGGATGGCCACCGCGAGCTGCCCAATTTCCTGGTATTTCCTCAAGGGATATCACGATGCGCGGGCCCGTGCTGACGCGGGTCGCTGAACCCAGATGTCAGGAGTGGTTGGGGCACAGCAGATCCGGGCCGACTGTCCACCCGTGCCGTTCGAGCCACGTCAGGACCGAAGCCGGAGGATCGTTGCTGTCGGATGCGGTGCCGGTGACCAGGGGGCCGTCGCCGCATCGGGAGCAGCTGATCACCAGGACGTGGCCGTGCGGCTGGCAGCGGGCGCAGTGATGTTGCTCGCGGACCCGGTCGCGGTCGTCGAGGTGCAGCCAGACGGTGGCGAGGTCGGCGCGGTGTGGGACGAGCTCACGCCTGGTGGTGGGCTGATGTCCGCAGGTCGGGCAGGTCAGCGGTCCGGCGGCCGTTGGCGGCGCCACCGAACTTGCTGAGACGAAGTCCTTGTCGTCGACGGGGTCGGTTTCCGCGGTGAACGTCTCGGCCGGTCGTGTCGGGAGATGCCGGTAGAGGGTCGAGCGGGTTAGCCCGGTCTTGTTGATGATCTCGGCGATGGTGGCGCCACCGTCGCGTAGTTGGGTGGCGTAGGCGAGTTGGGCGTCGGTGACCACGCTGGGCCGGCCGACGCGGCGACCCTTCTCGGTGGCCACCGACCGGGCGTGGGCGGCCCGCTCGACCGCATAGGTGCGCTCCATCTCCCCGAACAGGGCCAGCAGCACCATCGCGAGCTGACCCATCGGGTCGTCGGGGTTCGTCGAGTCGACCCGGATCGGGTCCGCCAGGTTCCGGAGACCGATGCCCCGCTGATGCAGGTCGTGGATCAGGTTCAGGGTGTCGCGGACGGTGCGGCCGAGCCGGTCGAGGGTGTGCACCACGATGACATCGCCGGTGCGGGCGTATCCCAGCAGTGCCTGCAATCCCGGACGCTCGGTGGTGGCCCCGGACTTCTTGTCCACGTAAATGTGCGCCTGCTCGATTCCGGCCTTGGTGAGGGCGTCGATCTGCCGCGCGAGGTCCTGCTTGCTAGTCGACACCCGCCCATACCCCAATTCCATGTGCGGAGCATACCGAAAGTCACATCTGTACGACTGTTGTGACACGAGGTTGTGGAATAACTTTTGAAACGATTTGAGCTGGGTGTTTGCGGCCTACAGATGCGTTCTGGGGGCGTCTCATTTCCAATGTGAAACACAGCCCGCCCGCCTTCCTCTTCCCCTCGGACGCATCGAAGGCTGATGTTCACCCGCAAGTCGTCGAGGTCGGCGATCGTCTGATACCCGCGAAGGCCCGAGGCCCCCGTCGCTGTAAACCGGGGGCCTCGGTGTGGAATTGGTGGTCCCGACGTGGTACTCACCGAGGAGCTGCGGGTCGGTGGCGAGGGGTGGGTGGCTGTGCCCCAGGCGGCAGCGTTCTTCGGGTCGGGACCTTCACACACCTCACGGCCTCCGCGGCCACGGCATGATCAACTCGGCCCGATCGGGTTGCCGAACCCGGGGACCAGGGACCCGCCGATGCCCGCTCTGCGCGTGATCCCGTAGGTAACGCCCAATGCCGATAGTTTGGGACTACGCCACCACAGGTGACGTAATCTGCCTCAGCTTCACACGGATCGTCAGCTCTAGATCTCGCCGTCAAGAAGGGTGCAGTGCAGTCCAGGAGCTTCACGAGGTCGATGAGCCGCCGTGCACCATCTCGGTCGAGAGTTAGAATGGTATCCATCTTCGCGGCTGCAGGATTGGTTGGGACCCTTTGGAGACGAGCTCACGGACATTGCCGGCTTCGCGCACGACTTGGAGCTTCACCTGCTTCCGTCCGCCCGGGATTGTGTGCACTACGAACTCCTCATGGTCGAAGCCTGACTCCGGACGAGATTGCTCTGCCGCCAGTTCGTCGAAGACCTTGGTGATGTAGCGAGCTGGATGCCCGACATCTTGCGATGCGCGAAGGTCGAGGGAAAGCTCCGACTGACGTAGATCCGGTCGGGCAGTCGTCCGAGCGCGTAAGTCACCTCAGTTGGTGCTTCCGCACCTAAGAACTCGAACTCGTCGACCACCCGACCTCCTAGCTCTCGATCTTCAAGATGCCGTCGGAACGAGGTCGCGAACAAATCCCCGTATATCGGCATGATGTAGGTCTAGTTCTTCGGCTGCCTCTCGAACGGTGATCTTGCTAGCTGCACCGAACATGACCTTGCGGAGGAGTTGAGACGATTCCGGCACAATCCCTCCCGGCTCAGACGAGCGATAACCCTGGTCGGAAAGGGTTACGCACATGGTTCGGTACTGCCAGTTGTTGAGCAGATGGAGGTCGTGCAGTCGGTGTGTAAGGGCCATAGCCGACACTTTCCAGTACGACCGAGCAGCCAGGATGCGGTCAAGACTTGCCCCGCTCATCGACTGCGCAAATACCGCGGTCCTGGGCATCAAGAAGGCGGCAGCAAATTGGTTGGCTTCTACCTCCCGCTCCTTGGATGTGCTTGGCTCCATGTCCAGTTCACTGTGCAGAACGAGATGGCCGAGTTCGTGAGCGGCATCAAACCGCTGACGTTCGCCGGTTCGGGACGTGTTCAGGAATACATATGGCGTGGTGTCCCGAAAGAAACAGAACGCGTCGATGTCGTTGTACTCGTGCCGGATTGCCGCCACGCGTACACCCTTGGACTCGAGTAGGTGCACCATATTGGAGATCGGTCGATCACCGAGATTCCACCGTCTACGGACCAGATCCGCAGCGTGGTCTGGAGCCAGCTTGTCCAGTGTTGGAATGTCAGCATCTGGCAGTTTGAATTTCGAGGCGATGGCGTCGAAAAACTCCACGGTCAAGCTTGCTGATGCGAGCACGGCATCTCTTCTGGTGGCAGTGGTTTTGCTGAGCTTGCGGAAGCTCGCCGCCTCCACCGGGACCGCATCGAGCGCATCTCGTTCGAAGAATGATGGTGGCACGGCCAAAGCATCTGCGAGCTTCCGCAGTGACTCGTCACTTGGCGGAAGCTTGCCAGTCTCGTAGTTGGTGAGCGATCGAAGTGAAACGTCACTGAGCGCAGCCAGTTTCGTCAAGGTCAGTCCGAGACGTTGCCGTGCCAACTTCAAGCGCGCGGGACTAAACACAGGTGGGTCGAAAGGTGTGTCGCTAGCGCAGCGGTTCGACCGGGACATCAAAGCCACCGTCTCCGTCATCCGGGTTGTCAAAGACCGACAGGTCGCCGTCGAGATCGAGGAAGGGCATAGGAATACGATCAACCCACCCGTGAACGATGCCGTGTTCCGTCATGAGTTCCGGCCTCGAAAACTCCAGCTTGAGCCCACGTTCGGTCCGCTCATGTAGCAGAAGCCAGAGCGGAGCACGTCTCGCCTCGCCTACCAACGCCTCAGGTTGTTCGGCCTCCGTCCCGAACAGGGTCGGATCCTCGATGTGCGGTGCCGACAGCGCGCTCCGGGTCGCTTTGCCCTTCTTTTTCGTACGAGGCTCCCGCCGGAGGTCCGGATTCGCGACATCAACGGCAGATGCGAGAGTGAAAGAGAGAAGCCCTTCCGGATGAAGGAAGCGGGGTTGTCTGTCCACGTACACCGGTTTCCACTTCGCGTCCGCAAGTCGGAGCGCGAACTGCTCCATGCTGTCGTGGTACAGGTCCGTCCCCGGAGAAGACCGCAGCGCGAGCGCCGACCGGTTCGTCGCATGAGAAAGCCCCGGCCTCAGCGCGGTGTGAAAGAGGTCGATGGAAAGCCCGTAGGCGGCGAGGCGCCGCTCACAGTCCCGCGCAACATCTGACTTGCGGAGCTCGGTCGCCATTAAGGCCCCCTTCGGAGGTGTTGCGCAAAATGGTACCGCATATGTGGTCTACTTTTACGCAACACGCACTGTCAGTGTTTCACCGTAGCGATTTTTGCGCCATTTTCCCTGTTAGAAGTCTTTTTCTCCTACCAGATCGAGAGCTGCTGGCTCTCCGGCTGCCGAGTGTCGCGGCACTCCGTCGACGTCGACGGTCGCGTCTCCCGGCTCCTCACTGCATCGGTCATGCTTCGCCAATGGCATCGCTCTTCACGGCACTACTCGGCGCGTCTAATGGCGGCGAAACTGAGCATTTTGACGAGGTCGTCGCGCCACGTCTCTTGACTACAAACACGAATTACACCTAACGGATTGCCATTTGTGGCAGTCGAGTTCCATGCCACCACAATGGCATGGGGTGGTTCGTACTCTCGAAAGACGTCGTCGGCATCGGCCAAGTACGCGATCGCGTCGCGTAACCCGTCGCGGTCTGGACTGCCCTCGGCGAGGCTCGTCAATTTCACCTCGACGATGAACCGGCGATTTATCGCTGGAAGGTCGACAACGAAGTCGGGCCGCAATGGTTGTTTCGGCAGGTTGTTGTCGTCGAGTGTTCGCCACCAGGCTCCGGACTGGCTCAAGTCTGGTGCGAGCACCCACGCCGGCCGCTGCCAATAGATTGAGCCTTGCCCCCCGTTTTTCCGCACCAGCGCGAAGGGCGCCTTGCCGCCTGGCAGCAATGGCAATGGCGGATCGATCGCGAACCCACATGTCTGCAATGCTGTCAGCAGGTCGAAACCGACCTGTAACTCGAATAGACGCGAGTCATCGTCTGGCGCCAAGAACTGGCGTTCCAGCAGCCTACGAAGTTCATCCGTATCGCCCTCAACGATCCCCGCGACGTACTGGTGAACGAGATCGACCAAGTCCTTTGCGAGCGGCCGACGGCTCACCAAATCGTCCGTATGGCGTAGCGAACGAGCATCCACTCGCCGTACCTTCGACAACTTCGGATGCAGGAGCAGGCGGCGTGCTTGATCGCTCGTCTCGTGAACGACAGAACCTACTTGGCCACGAGCTGGTAGCGAACTGAGGTCCGACAGTCGTGTGATACAGCGGAGAGCCAGGTGGATGAGGCGGCCGAGTGGTGTGTCATATCGCCGTTCAGGGGGTGAACAGACGAACAGGGTGGGATCCCCCGTGACCACTCGTCGCTCATGGGATCGAGGCCAGTCCACTTGGCCTCTGACTTCACCGGGAAGTTCGATGTGCTGCAGGGCGGCCGAGCTCGGCATTTGGTCAAGTAGCGTGTGTGCTGCGGCAAGTGCCGACTGAGTGGTTTCCGCCAGGGCCAGGTGGGTGGCAAAGATTCGAACGAGGTCTGAACGGCTAAGCGACAATTCAGGCCTGACCGCTTCTCCCTGATAGATGCGTGCTGCACCGCTGAGATAACGCCACAGTTGAGGCCGCAGCTGTTTGGCTGCTAGATCGCGGTCCCACAGTGATCCGGCCATGACTCTAGGAGCCGCCGGGGATTGAAGACGTATTGCCGTCCGTCGTCTTCTGCATCAAGCTTGTCGCGTCCAACTTCACCGACGCGCTCAGCGTGCGGAGTTGAGGCGCGACGTACATACTCAGGGTCTTCTGCAGGTCCGCGGCTGGGTCCACCGGAGTGCCCAGCTCTTCATGCAGATGCGCGATCTCTCTCAGGTGGTACACGCAGTCAAGCAAGACCGCAGCGCCCAGAGGACGGGCCGACAACTCGTCTGATCCAATCAGTCGTTCCAGTGCGTTGTCCCATTCACTGCGCCCCGTGCCCCCAACGCTGCGCATGATTTGACGCCACGCTGCGACGGCTGGGGCGGGAACCTCGATGGCAGCGAATCTGCGCAGTAACGCCTCGGACATGTCGAACAAGAGATCCCGGTCTCGATCATTGAGGGTGACGATGAGACGCCAATTCTCCTGGATGCGCTTGGGAATGGTGCCCACCGGAGGCTGCTGCCCTGGAGGCACGATGGAGATCGGTACGTCGCTACCCACGTCCTCGTCATGCTCCTCGAAGGGAAGGGTCACAGCCTGGCCCGATAGCGCCGTGAAGAGTTGACCAATCGCCTTGTCGATGTCAGCGCGATTCAGTTCGTCGATGATGAGCCAACGGTCCTGTTCGAGTGCCAATACAACGTGGCCAGGGTGGAAGCGCAGCTGTTGATCCTTGGTCAACCGATAGGAGCCGACGGTGTCTGCCGAGGTCCAGTCAGCGGTTCCAGTCGTTAGAAGGACTTCGTTACAGAGCCCGGCGTCCTTGGCCGCGGCCGCGATGGATAGAGCCAGACTGGTCTTCCCAGTTCCTGGGGCGCCGGTCAGCATGATGTGCTTTCCGCTACGAATCGCAGCCAGAACACTCCCGATCAGCGAGTCTTCGAAAATGAGACCATCGCTCCGCACTCCAGCAATGAGACTGTCGAGGCTGAGTGCAGTGATTGGTACGGGCAGATCCTCAACCAACTCGACACTCGCCAACTTCATCAGCTGGGCAACCCATTCTGCATCCAGCGGGACTATGGAGTCGACGTTCTTGCGAGGGTCTTTCAGCTCGTCGAGCGGTACGGCTGGATCCATCCGCAGGTACCTGTCGAAATAGGCCAAAGCGTGGCGATCCTCGTCGACGTCGACCCGTCGCCCCACTCGTCCTACTCCGATAACGCAGTCCCCGCCCTGCTCGGAGCTTCCCTTCGTCCGGGCGGCCACTATCACGTCACCGGCCCTCACGCGCTGCCCGTTCGGTATCGAGGTGGAGAAGTGATATCGGACACCGTCGATGTCCCCATTCAGGCTTTGGCCGCTGGACATGAGCAGCCAAAGTGACACACCCGAAGGCAGTTGGGGAGCCAGCGCGTCCCGGGGATCGACGGGTGTCACGTCGTAGATGTCGCGCACCACTCGGCTTGCCTTCGTTGGTCTGCCCTCGACCATGGCAAGAAGAGTGCTTTGGTTCGGCCTAGGGGTAGCAAATAGCAACGGCCCAACGGGTGGGCGGGCGTCATTGCGACCCCGGATGGAATCGATGACGTAATGGACGGAGGCGTCCATCGGGTCTGATTCGTCCAGGAGGAAGATCGTGAGTTCTGTTCCTTTTTGAACTTCGGCTTGTCCGAGTCGATTACGTGTCTGCTTCGTCCCACCGCGAGCTATGGAGACAGCGATCGCGTCCTTCGATACTCCCGCTTCTTTCGAGATCAGCGCTTTGATCTTGCCCTTGGCGCCGGGGGCGCCTCGTTCCAGCTGGAGTAGGTATTCGTCTATCGTCTGACGAAGATCGTTCTCTGAAAGCACTATGCGGGATTCCTTCTCTTGCGGGCGCAACAATCGTGCTCTTATGCAGGGGCCTGGATCTGGTTAGGACGGCACTGGCACTGCACCGACATACCGCTGCTCGGTGACAGTCCGCAAGTGTTCCTTCATCGCGACCAAGAATTCAGAGTCGAACCTCAAGGAGCTCCGCTCGGTGCGCTCCAGGAACCCTGCGGTAGCTCGCGCGGATAGGGGTACAGCGGTCGAGGGATTGACGACGTCCAACAGATGCTTGTATCGCTTGCGGACAGGCCACATGCTCACGGGGACCGACCAGGCCTCTCCGCTCGCTCCGTAGGCGGCAATTGGCCAGCGACCTCCAGGTTCGAGGCGCTGCTGCCCCGTAAGATTCGCGGCCCCGGGGGTAACGAGGCGGCTTCCGACCCACGTACTCACACCCGTCGTCACGGCGTTGCCCACAAGCTTCCATCGGGGACCATTTCGCCGACCATCCGGAGAGGAAGCGCGTGTCCATCCACGTCGAAATCCCTGCAGGGCTTCTGCGTCCTCGATAGTCGGCGTAACGACGCGTCGGCCCAGTGGAGCGTCGGGGATCCAGATCGCCGGTGGGCTGGGTATACCTAGCGAACTACCGCCCTTGAGGGTCGGTACTGCGTCCGGCGCCCATCCCAGTCCCTTTAATCCCTCGGTCCAGTAGAAGCCAAATGCGGTGGAGTCATACGACGCGACGTCACGCTCGGTCGCATCGTCCGCAAACAGGACGGCCCGCGGATCCTCCGTGCGGCTCGCGACAAGGATGACTCTCTGTCGACGCTGCGGTACGCCCGTGCTCCGCGAATCGATCAATCGGTACGCCCAGTTGTATCCCCTGGACTCTAATTCTTGGACCAAGAACATCATCGCCTGGCCGCCGTCCAGAGCAAGCATGTTCCGGACATTCTCCAGTACGAGCCATGTTGGGCGTGCCTTCGGGAGTAGGCGAAAAACGTGACTCACGAGGCCACTAGCCGAACCGCGAATGCCCTGCGTGCGGCCGGCCTGAGATAGGTCAGTGCAGGGAAATCCGGCAGTCAGGATGTCCACTCGCGGCAGGGTCTTCACCGTTGCGACGTCGTTGAGTAATTCTGCATGACTGAAACGGTGGGCCAACACAGCGCGCGCCGGTTCCCAATTCTCAACCATTGAGATCGTCTCCACCCCGCTCTTAGCGAGCCCGACTTCGACGCCACCAATGCCAGCAAACATCGCAGCTGCAGTCAGGACGGGTCGCTCATGAGTTAGCACGGTGGGGATCGTATCCGGAGGGCCAGACAGACCCCTGGTCCGCGCAGCACGTTCATGCCCTCGATGTACTTACATCTCGACGTGGTGAGCGGATAGGCGAGACTCCATCGAGCAGGCCTAGGTTCTCGGATCGCGATGCCGGGTTGCCGGGCATGTTTCACTTCAGATATCGATACAGGCGCCTTCCATGGGTGTCGACGTCACCTCTCTAGTGGTCGGGACCCCGTCATGCCGGGTCCGTCCTTGGCTGCCTCTAGGGGTCGCCGGCCGGTCGCACGGCGCGCGAGGCGAGTTCAGTTCTGGCGGCGTCGAGGGTGCGGAACGAGCGGCTGGAGTCCGCGGCTCGCTCAAGATCGGAAACGAACCGCTCGAGCAATTCGGTCGACCACTCGTCCAGGCCGGTCACATAGTGTCTATCGGCCTGATCGGTCATTCGGATTCCCCTTCCGGCGGCGTCTAGCGTGCTCCCACCTTGCCAGATCCCGCGGACACTCCCGAACCCGCGCCACCAACCGTAGAGGTAGTCGGTCGACGGGATGCAGCTAGTGGAGCCAGCAACGGCATCGTGGCCACCTCAGCCCGGGGAGACGACAAATTGACGCAAAGACGGCCAGACACCAACACCTGACAACAATGATCTAGAAGTGACAACTATCGCCTGTTGTCACAGACGATATGACTTCGGGGTCGCACAAACCGCACCCATTTATCGAACACGTTTTCGAGTGTGTTGTATAGTGCTGAGCAGCGCCAGCGGCGGGTAGGGAAGACCCTGCTGCTGGGCGCTTTGCGGCTCCACCTCTATGTGAGGAGGGCTCCTTCGTCGTCGTGTCACGGCTGGGGCTCACGTCGGAGAAGGGGGCGGGAAGACGAGACGCCGGTGCGGGGCACGCTTGCATCATCAATGTCGTACCCCGCCGCTACGCTGCGCGGCATGAGCGAGAGTGAGGTGTCGAGGTCGGCGATCGCCGACGCGGCGGAACTGCTGACGCAGAAGGCAGACGTGCTGCTCGAGCGCCTCGCCGATCGGGTCATGGCCTCGCCGGCCCCGGGATCGAAAGCCTGGTATGCGCTACGGAACACGTCGGCGGCGTCCCCGAAGGCGCGGTTACTGGTGCGGATCGCGATCGCGCATCAGGCGCATTTCGACCTGGCCGAGGACATCGCCCGCGCACGGGCCGCCGGTGCGCAGTGGTCGGAGATCGGTGAGGTCACCGGCCTGAGCGCCCGAGCGGCCCGGAAACGTTGGGATGCCGCGCCGAGCGCACCGTGCCAGCACGATTCGGGGCAGCTCGCCATCTGGTGAACCCGGTACCGAACCAGGGCTACCGGGCCTGGTCTTTTGCGCCCGTTTTCTCGTTGCGGGCGTGCCGGGCACCTTCCCCACGGACGCCGCAGATGTGGTGCGCAGCGAGCTGAGATAGTTTCCGGAGCCGTCAGGCCGGCGCCGCAGCGAAGTCAGGGGTCGCGCGCCGCCCCGCTTGGATGATCGAAGCAAGTTGCGGTGACCCACGCTGGGCCTGGCCCTTCACCGTTTCTGCGATCTGCAGGTTACCGGGTTTCCCTATTCGGTGGTGTTAACCGTCTGACCATGCGTATCGCCCAGGCGACGGCGCGGCCGGACAGTCCTAACGCTGTTGGACTGACGCTCATTGTCCGGTCCGCTTGAATCTCCACGCTGGCCGTAGGGATTGCCAGCGCCGCCTCATTCGTCTCACACCAGAACGATGGGAAGTGCTTGGTCGTGATGGTTTGAATCCTGTCGATCGCGGCGGTGGCGGTTGCTTCCTCCAGGTGCACGTCACCTCGCAAAGCCAAGCCCTCGACGACAAACACGGGTCGACCGAAACGGTCACGGAGCTGCGATTCCTGATCGCGGCTGTCGGCGAGGAGTGCACGAGTCGCCGCGCGGCTCCTGAAAGCCAGCGTCAAACTGCCGACGATGGGCCCATCGACGTGGCGCACGGTTAGCGGCACGGGGTGTGCGCCGTCGCCCGCTGTGTGACGTACGAGCAGGAAGTCGGTTCGGGCGTCTATCACGAAGGGTGGAGCGGCGATGGGCCGCCAGTCAAGCGTGGAGTTGCGCGTGACGACGAAGGGCCAGGCTTCGGAGTTCACGCCGGCTCGGGTTCCGGGTTGAACTGCTCGAGGCTACATCCGAGCACCGAAGCGGGCTGTGCTATCTCGTAATCGGAAAGGATCTGCTCGAACTGGAGGGTGAGAAGCTGCAGGGCGGCCGACTCGCTGTTGACGGATGCACGCTGGGCGTTCACCGATTCTGCGTAGGCCGCACGACCGGCAGCGCTGCGTTCTGCGCGGCTCTGCGCGAGGCGGAGGGCGAATCCCACGGCTTTGGCCGCGATGCCTTCGGTGTCCACGTTCAACAGGGGTGCCAGCTTCGGATTCGACATGACAATTGCCCGCTTCAGTTTTGGCATCGCAGCCTCGGCGAAAGCCTGCAACTTCGCCGCACGCTGGTTGTCCGACAGCCAGGCCGAGGCGCGCGACAAGTAGTCGGGAGCCAGGGTATCTTCACGCGACTGCATCTCGTGGTAGGCAAACTGAAAGAAGTCCGGAAGCACGCTGACGAGCGGCAGCTCGACATTGTGGGGCCGCAGGCTGCGACCGGTCTTTTCCATCTCACCCGACGGTAGTGCTTTCGCGAAACCGAATCCCACGGCGCTGGCGGGTATGAGACGGATAGGTGCCGGGATGTCCTCGACTTTCGCGGCGATGAGGTCGCTGAAATTCTCGTCGGCCATCAGTCGATCTCTGACGGCGTCGAGGGTGTAGGCCTCATGCAGGAGATCCCATTTCGTGATCACAAAGTGCACGGGACAGCGGCTCTGTTGTGCAATTTCCAAGCTGCTGGTCAGGTCGAACTCGAGGTAGCGGTGTCCGTGGCGTTCGCCGCGCATCAGCGACAACATCGCCTGTCCGTCGAGCAGAATCAGGAGCGCGTTGGCTGATCTCAGACGCGTCACCAGCTCTTGGATAGCCGGGTCCCCGGCTGCCCGCGGGTTGGTGAGCACGCCACCCGGATAGTCGAGGTACACGAACTCTATGGGCTCGAAGTCACCGGCGGGAGACGAGAGCCGAGCCCGGAAACGCCACTCGTGTACCCCCTGAGTCGCCGTGGGCCACATTTCGTCTGGGTTTGCAACCTGGTTGAAGACCGTGTTGAGGTGCAGGGAGTTGTCGTGATCCGTTTTGAGGTGGAACGCCAGCTCGGGCCGACGGAGCCGGAGCCGGTTGTAGAGACTCGCCATGAACACGGTCTTGCCGGAACCGGAGGGGCCGAGAGCGTGGATGTAAAAGGTGGTTCTAGCGTTGCCATCACCCGTCGGCGGTTTGGAGGCCGGCCTCGCGGGTGACGAAGTGGGCGCGAACGGATCGGGTTGGCCTATCCGTTCGGCCACTGTCTGCACGATTTCCACCAGGAAGGTGTTCTCCGTCTCATGGGCGCCAACCAAGATCCAGTCAAGGTCGGCAGCCGGAGGCTCTCCGGCCAGGGCGGACACTTTGCCGAGGTGATCGCCTCCGAATCGCACCCAGCCGCGTCGCCACTTGGTGTCGGGCCGAAACTCCACGGTTCGGATGTCGTCCAGGGAGATCCGCTGCGGGTCGTGCTCTTTTCGGGGATCGAACCGTCCACCCCATTCGAGCACGATGCAATCGTCCTCGAGCGTAAGCGCACCGTTGGACAGAGTCGCTCGAATGGTCATCGCGGCCTCTGTTCGACATCGGGTTGCGGGTTGAGGGTGGCCACCTCTTCCACTTGGGGTAGCCATCGGTTCTCCTCGTCGGTGGCCAGGCGCACTCGGAACCCATCCGGCCGGTAGTACTGGTGACATCGAGCCACGACATTCTCGTACCCGTCAGCAGTCTCGCGTCGGTAGAAGACGCCTTCCGCGCGCGCCGGCTGGGACCGTTGCTCCGACCCGACAGCAGGATGTCCACGTTGCGAGCCGATTTTGCTCATCCAGCACTGTGTGCTCTCGTCGTCGAGTACGACCACGACCTTGAACATCTTGACATCGGATTCTTTATCGTTGCCCGTGTACCAATGGTCGGCCAATTGCCTTCCGCGGGCGGCTGCTTCCCAGGAGTTCTCCGGAATTCGACCAAGCCACTTGCAGACGCGCTCAGGCCGACGCTCCGTGGGATCCTTCTGGATCTCCTCCAGGAGCTTCTTCAACTTGTCCTCGTCGACATACACCTCGAAGAGTGCGCGATCGCCACCCTCCTCGAGGTTGGGCAAGTCCACTTGCTTGACACCGAGGCTTGCCATCCAAGCATCTGTCTCGGGAACGGGTTTGAGCGGTCGCGGATCCCAGCCGCGGGCCGCGGACGCGTGCCGCGCCTCATGAACGCGCAGAGCGGCCTCAGCCTGCTGTTCGTGACGATCACGGATGAACTTGTATGCTTCGTTAAGCTTCTCCTTGAACTTCTCTTCCTCGATGAGGAAGAGGTTATGTTCGTCGTCGCGCCGCATACGTGCGAAGAACCCATTCACTGGGTCGTTCCAATATTTCCACTCCTTGAACTTCGCATCCTGAGCGATCTCTCGCAGTACCCATTCCTGATCGAGAATGAACTCCCGGAGGTGGTCCCTATGCCACAACTTATCCGGCGTTTCCTGCACCGAAGTAACCAGATCCATTTGGCGGTCGCGCGGCTCGGCGGGTTGTGGGGGCGGTGGCGGCGGCCATTCTGGCCGTAGTTCCTCGTCCCGGCGCAGTCGTTCCCGCTCTTGCTCGTCGATGCCCCGGCTGTCCTTGTCATACTCGTCCTGAGGAGTAGGGGTTTCCAACGGGCGCCCGGCCAGTGCTACGAGATCCTGCTGTGCGGCACGAGCTACATCTTCGGGTCTAGAGAACAACTCCTCATCGGGCATGTCCAGCCGCCTGGGAATATCATCCGGCCTGGGCAGTATCTGCTCGGCCGAACGTGCGGCGAGTTCCTGGCGCCGCAGGTCTTCCTCGGCCGCCTGCTGCCGCATCCTCTCGGTGGCCTCCACCTCTTGGCGGTGGCCCTTGCTAAGGCGGGCGAATAACCCGTATTGCGGGTCGTTCAAATCTTGGGCCGCGGCCTGGTTGGCGTCGTCGGCATGTTCCTGTTCTCGTCGAGCGCGTTCGACGTCGGCTCGACGATTCTCTTCCGCTGCCGACTCCTGGGCTTGTCGTACCCGAGCTTGTTCGGCCTGGCGGGCGGCGTCCGCCGCGGACTCCATTGCGCGGCGTTGCCGTTCCTGATCGGAACGGGCGGCCTCCGCCGCGAACTCCTGCGCGCGGAGCAGGCGATCTTGCTCCTCCCGTCGGATCTGCTCATCCCGCGCCCAGTCCGTCACCTGCCGCTTCCCCTCACAGCCATCGCCCGCTGGCACCGAGATCGTCCACCAGAACCGCAATTGGAAGCGGGCGCCCGTGCGCATCCTGCAACTGGACCCACTCGTTGTGTGGGAGATCCGCGAGTGCGAAACGCGGGCTGTGTTCCGCAGGTACCAGCGGAGTCGCGATCGTGATGCGACCGCCATCTTGGAACGTAAAGAACGCGTAGACCCGCGAGAAGGTCGGATGCATGAACGGGTACTCGGTCGTGCTCTCAGCAAACCGGAACGCTCCCGTCGGATCTACTCCGGGAGGCAGAGTGTTTGACGGACCCACAATCCGTGGAGGGGTCGGACTTTTCCGCTTGAACATTGGTTCCCCTCAGATACGTCCGAGGTGCGATGCCCAGCTCTCCCACTGACGGGCTCGCAGATCCTTCTCTTGTTGCAGCAGGTTCGGCATCGCGCTCGACGTCCCACCCGCCGAGTTGGTCGCCGCACCGGAAGCCTGCTCAGCCGCGGACATCGCCTCCTCGCGAAGCCTGTCCGCCAGCTCACCCAGCCCCTGTTCCCGGGCCTGCTCGCTGGCCCGGGCGAAGACGCGCTCACTCTGCTGGAACCGCAGTGTTGCCTCGTGTCGGTGATCAGGACCAGTCGCAAGGCGTCCCAGTTCGAAGTAACTCGACGCGACCGGTACCGCTACCTCGAACGCATCGCACTTGCCACTGCCAGCCAACACCGCCCGCTCGAAGCACGATTTGGCCTCGCCCGTTCGGCCGCGCTGTACTGCCTCGATCCCCGCGGTGTACAGACGTGTTACCTCCGTACCTGCCTCGCTCTCGCGTGAAGTCGATGATGGCGCTGCCTCCGGCGGTGGCGGTGCCTCCGGCGGCGCTTCGTCGGCACCGGTGGTGGCCGCGTCGCCACCGTTCGTCGGCAAAAACTCGGAAACAAGATTCTTAAGGAAGCCCATGGCTATCCACCTAAGACTCGGAGTGGGTGCCGCACCATCGACGTTTTCACGATACGCCCCGGCAGCTCGTGCACGCGAGCGTGTGCCGCCCGATGACCGACCTGAGAACTCCGACCGAGCATTGCCCCCTTGTCTGTCGGTTCTCGAGCAATCTGGCGGTGGCGCCCTGCCGTGAGCTGGTGGTTTGTTCACTCCGTCCGTCTTTCACCAACCGCGGCAACACGGCTGCGAGCTTCAGTGAGGTCAGCGCGCAGCTCTTCTACTCGTTCGCGGGCCGCAGCCGCTTGCGCTTGCGCGGTCGCGAGATCCGCTCTGGTGGTGGCGAGTTCGTCGCGGACTTCGTCGGCTCGCGTCCGTTCGGACTGAATCGCGATCCGGGCCTCGTCGAGGTCCGATTCGAGCCGGCCGATGGTGGCGGCCGACGCTGCGGCGGCACGGTCGGCTGCCCCGCGGACCTGGGTGATCTCCTCGCCGAGTTCGGTAGTGCGAGTGCGTAGGGACTCGATGAGGGAATGCTGCTCGGCGTTCTTGGCGCGGTGCTCGGCGGTGAGGGCGGTCATCTCCTCCTCGTGTACCACCGCCAGTGCGTGCAGCTGGTCGCCGTGGTCGCGTCGGGCGTCGGCGAGAGCACCGGCGGATTCCTCTGCTGCCTGCTCGGCGGCGCGGGCGGCGGCGTCGGCGTTGGCCCGGTCGTCGACTGCCGTGTCGAGCTGATCGCGGAGTTGTTCGATCTCGGCGGCGGCATCAGCTCGCACCTTGTCCGCGGTCACCTGGGCGCGGCGCAGGTGCGCATCGACGGCGGCCGGGTCCCCGAGCAGGTCGACGGAACCGATGATCCGATCGGCGACCGCGGACAGCCGCGCCACCGCGCCCTCGGCTTCCTGCCGCAGCAGCGGCAGGACCTGCGACAGCGTCACCGCGGCCTCCGCCGGACCCACCGGCGTCTCCACGAACTCCGCCGCGGCCGGGGCCACCTTCTCCTTCTGCCGCGCCCGCCAGGCGCGGACGCGGTCGGCGTCCGACGCGTACTCCCGGGGCCTACCCGGCCTGTTCTCGCTCATCCGACGCTCCTCCTCAGCAGTTCATGTTCCACGGAGGTCTCGACGCCGGGACCAGAACCCGGCTCGACTTCGATGGCTACCGTGTGATCTGCAGGTTCCGCACCAACGAAAATATCCTGGCCGTGGCGGGTGCCTTGGATTCAAAGGGCAGTGCGCAGTAGACGCCTAGCGGAGAATCCACGTATGGGGATGTGGGTGTGGGCCGCAGAAGAGACGACGAAGACGTTTTGGGACTATCTCTTCGAGGCACTTCCTCCCATGGTGACCCTTATCGGCGTGATAGCCGTGGCATGGGTCGGTATCCGCACTGCACGGAAAGGCCCGTATGACCGGCTTGACCCGCTGGTCAAAGTGTTGAACACCTGGCCGACTGGGCTGAATGGCCAAGAAGCGGTAGAGCGATTGGTCGCCCGGCTCGTGCTGGACATTCGCGTGCTCGAAGGTGACGTGGAACGGCCGGGCGCGAGCGCGACAGAAGCCAGCGCGGAGCGTTCGGTGATCATCACGTTTTGGTTCAGGCGCGGCGCACTGGCACTCTTCCTAGTCGCGACAGCGCTACTAATAGTTCGACTGATCACCTACGAGCCGACCTATAGCGGCGGTAGCCAGTTCCTCGGTGCCGCAGTGGCAGCCCTTTCATCTGCCGCAGCGGCTACGTTGTTCGTGTTTGCGCGTTGGCGCGCGAACGAAGCGGCAAGCCGACTCCTCAACGAGGAGCGATCGTCGAAGTCAGAGAAGGATGCCGCGTAGCCCTCACCGCCGAACTCATCGACCGGTCGATCACGGTCAACGTGCATGGCGGATCAGCAACGGGAGAAGTCGTGGTCGGCCCGCTGCCGGGATGGCCGTCGATTTTCACTGCGGGATCTCGACGTCGCCGAGGTGTCATGGGTGCGCTCCCTGTGGAGATACACATCCTCCACCCAAGCGAGCGATTGCTAGACTAGCTACCGGACAGGTGAAGAATAGGATCGCTGCCTGCATGGCAGGAATGTAAGCTCTCCTGCACGTGTTGAGGAACGCAGGTGGGGTTGACCAAATCCGCCACACGCCAGAGGTACGGTAATAGGCATAAGGAGGTTGGGCATGTACTGCGACGTCCGCTCTCGTAGAGAAGAGGAAGACCCGACTTAGTCGAGTCACGGGGCTGGAGGTTCTAACGAAGGGCCTCCAGCCTTCCTCTGTCGATATCGTCCCGCATGTTCTTCCTCGTCGCGTCCAGCCTGGGCATATCGAGAATTTTCACCAAGATTGCAAGCTGCTCGTATGCCTTGCTCTGTTGCCCCTCCGCAGCAGCTTCGCTATGCCGCGCTCTGATATACGGCTCGAATCGCTCATACGTGCGAACGATGATGGTGCCACCGATCTTGCGGAGCACTCGCTCATCGTAAATACCTAGGTTGACGCCAGTCGCTAAGCGTTCAAGGCCGTTGAGAACCTCACAGATCTGTTCACGCGCTTGCTGCTTGTCTTCTTGACTAAGAGGGGCACCGTTCTTGTCATTCAAGGGCGCCGCTGTAACGAGGGCGAGAGCCTGCTCCCTTGAGATCCGGTGAGAACCGAGTTGCTTGCTAAGCGCTACCCGCACTGGGTAGTGCTTATCTGACCACAAAGAAAAGGCAGCAAGAGTGTCCTTGCGGCGGGACCGCGCGAAAGCGTTGTAGGCCGCAACGGCCGTAGCTACCAAGGATGAGAGGGCGACAACCGCGGCAAGGGATTGTGGCCACGGGTTATGAGAAAGACGGGCAAACAAGATGGCTCCGCCCACCAATACGAGAAGTAACACGCCTAGGTTGATTGCCTTCGCCTTGGTTGACCACAGGCGCGGATTAGGTGATCGCATTCACAAATTCAAGCAGAATCACCTGCTGCAACGGGGCACAAATTCCAATGCGGGGTGCGGCGCTGCCGACGCACCCACCACCCAGGCTGGCAGGAGTGCCGACTTCGCCGGAGAATAGTACCCCGGTTGCATGAGGCGATCGCGAGGAAATCCCCCTCCATACCGTGGACACCGTCGAGATAACCTCAGTGCGTTTGTTCAGCTCACGCACTCGGCGTCGTTCCTCTCACCCATCGATGCCCGCCCCCTTCGAGCTCAAATCTACAGCCGAGCAACCGCTTCGCGACGAGATCGCCGCCGAACTCGGCTTTCGATCACCTCCAGCATCGCTAACTCCTCTGCCGGTCAGAGCTGGCAGTGGGCATCCATCGGTCACCAGGTCGACCGCCTGCCACCGGTCTACGCGCCTGGCGAGCAGGGTGAAGACAGACGAATGCGCCAAATATGCTGCCAGACAGGCGACGCGCCGGAAGCCGAACGACTTGTCGAGCCGTCCGGCGATACTGACGAGCATGAAAATCGGCTAACGCACGGTGCTCAACCTCACCAAACAGGACGTTGCCGGCCAAGTGGCATGGCTCGGGAAGCTCGGCTGTCAGTTTAGAAGTCGATTACCCGGCTACCTGGGAGTTTCGCGATGAGTACAGAGGACTTCTGATATCCCAGTGGTCAGAAGCGCTGTGCACAAACATCTGTCGCCATGAGGCAGCGCCTCATGGCGACAGAGCCGAGAGATGCCGGTACAGCGTGGCGCGGCCGATCCCCAGAACTGCGGCGATCTCACTTTTCGGGGTTCCGGCCTCGATCATCTGCCTGATGTGGCGAGCCTTCGCCGCGTCGATCGCTTTGGGCTGGCCGCCGATCCGGCCGCGCGCCCGTGCTGCAGCGAGACCGGCTACCGTCCGCTCCTGAATGACCGCCCGCTCGATTATGTGGACAACTTCTGGAAGTCAAGCGCCTCGAAGGAATGCCAGTACCCGTTTCAGCGGAGGGATCCTCACCGACGCGTTCAGTGCTGCCGTTCCTCGCCGAGGTCGGACAGGAGTGCGTTGATGCGGTCGGCGGTGCGTTGGTGCCGTTCGACCTCGTGGTCCCATCCCCGTTCGACGGCGTCGGCGATCAGGGTCTGTTCGGTGGCCAGCCGCGCTCGGAGTCGGGGCGCGTAGTCGCTGGTGGTGAGGAACTTCGAGCAGGTCAGGACTAGATCGCACTCGCACGGTCCTTCCTGCGGCAGGCGCAAGCAGTGGCCGAGTTCGAGTTCAGTCTTGAGGAAGTTGGTTTGCAGCCAGGACACCGCCTGTGGGTCGAGTCGGTGCTCGCGCAACGCCTGGGCGGCCGGCCCGGCGAGCGCGACGCCGTCGAGGTGCCGGTCGAGGGCGTCCTGGTACTGCTGTTTGACGGTCGGATCCGACAAGGACGCATAGATCAGCGACATGTGCGGGGTGCGGTGGCCGAGGACCGCCATGATCGTCTGCAGCCGCGCCCCGCCCTCGGCGAGTTGGGTGCCGATGGTGTGCCGGAACCGGTGTGCGCTGATCGTGGGTCGCCCCTGCGAGTCGAGCAGTCCTGCGGTGGTGCAGGCAGTCTTGAGTGCGAGGTCGAACAGGAACGCCTTGGACAGCAGCTTGCCGCGGACGGTGAAGATGTGCTCGACGGCGCGTCCGACACTGGGGTCGTATCGGCCGCGGGCGTGTCTGGTTCGGGCGAGATCGATCAGCGGCCGCAACGCGGCCGCGGCCTCGGGGTGCAGCGGAATCGTCCGTTCGGTGTATCCCTTACCGACCGGGATCCGCAGTCGGGGATGACCGTCCGGATAAGTGTCGAGGCAGTCGATCGCGAGCCGCCGGATCTCGTCTCGGCGGGCGCCGGACCAGCGTGCAACGATCAATGCGGCCCGCTGATAGGGGTCGGGTAACCGGTCGACCGCGGACATCAGGGCGGCGAGCTCGTGGTCGGGGATGAACCGGGGCACCGTCCGGGCGATCTTTGGAATGTCGCCGCGAGTGAACAACACCCGCCCTGGCACGTCATCCCATCCCCAGGCGGCGGTCTCGTTGACGAACCGGGCGAGGAGGGTGACGATCGAGCGCCGGGTCGTAAGCGCCAGCGGTACCCCGGTGTGTTCACTCGTCTGCTCACCGAGCCAGCGCAGGAACTCCTCCGCGTGCGCGCGGCGCAGTTGGTCGAAGCTTGTGATTTCCGGATGCTGCCCGCGTAGCCAGGAGGTCAGTCGCCGCAATGCATCTCGGGAATGACGGACCGTCTGTTCGCGGCCAAGGTTGGCCTCCAAATGCAGCCGCAGGTAGCGGTCGATGACCGCCCGCATCTTGGGCGGCGTGCCGACCGGGGCGAGGCGGGTGGTCCACGAGGCGGCGTCGACCCGACCCGGAGGCGCGGCATCTACCTGGCCGATCGTGAACAACAGTAGATGCGCGGCATTGATCCGCCTGGTCAGCGAGTGGTGGAACGCCTCGATCGGATCGGCGGGCAGTCGTTTGCCGCGGGATCGGCTGTAGAACTCGCGGATGGGTTCGCGGCGAAGCCGCTCGGTGAAGGAATCAACCGCGCCTCGCAGCTCGTCGAGATCATTCATGGTGATCGCAGAGAGGTCGGGATTGCCGCGGTGCAGGAGCAGTCGCCCCAGCGCGGCCCTCAGGTCGGTTCGCGCACTGGCCTGGGTGTATCCGAGCTGAACCAGTCGGCTCACGTGCGACTCGAACACGCCCCGATCGATTCCCAGACCGGTCGACGCCGCGGATGCGGTGAACGGGCTCGCGAAGGTGCGGGCGAACAACACCTCGTAATCCAAGCCGACGCCTTGCACCAGCGACAGATACGACAGGTACGGCATGATCATGCCTGCACCGCCGTGCGGATGCTGGCCTGGCACCGGATTGTCGGTGTCGAAGGTGCGCTGCGACAGCGGCGCGGCGAACCAGTCGGTCAGCGACGGCCAGCGCGCAACGAAGTCGTCGTAGGCGTACAAGCGTGAGTATCGGGCGCCGCTGCCGACATACCGCCACAACCAGTCGCGATAGGCGGCCCGGTCCACATGCGCAACCCGGACGCGCTCTCGAGATGAGGCCTCTGCGCCGATCCTGGCCGGCGATGTCACGACCGACGCCCGAGTGCGGTGTCGTACTCGGTGACCACCTGCTCGTCGGACACGCGGGTGTAGATGCGGATCGACTCCGTCGACGCGTGACCCAAACGACGTTGCAAGGCAAGCTCTCTCATCCCCGAATCCCACATCGCCGTCGCGTGCGTGTGCCGCAACGCGTGGGGTGTCTTGTCCGGAGTCCGGATCCCCAACCGGTCCAGGCGGCGGGCGAATCCACGCGCCACCGCCTGATAACTGAGCGGCTTCTCGCGATTCGCCCCGGTGCCGCCGACGAGGAACACGAACGGGCTGGTGGCCTCGAGGGGCCGCTCATGCAGCACGTACCGGCTGACCGCATCCAACGTACGTGGCTCATGCAGGTCGACCACCCGCTCCCGGCGGGCCTTCGCCCGGGCACCGCGCGGATGGTCGTCGCGTTTGCGGATCGTCACCCGGCGGCGTCCGTAGGCGATGTCGTCGAGCCGCAGGCACAGCACCTCACCCGGGCGCAGGCCGCCGTCGAGCATCAGCAGGAAGATCGCCAGATCCCGTAACGAGGACATGCTCACCAGTAATGCCTCAATGTCCTCACTGCTCAGCGGTCGCGGCAGCCGGATTGGCAGCCGAACCCGGACCGCCCGGCGCACCGGTCGTTGCCGACTCGCCGCACCCACGAACGGCTGGTGCCGATCCGGGACCCGTGCGAGCGCGGCGTCCTCGCGCTTCTGCATCGGATTATCTGAGGTCGTGTACAACTCGGCGGCGATCGCCCACTCGAAGAAACTCGACGTCGCGGCCAGAATCCGGGACACCGTTGCCGGAGACAGCAGCCGTCCCTCGGCGGTCGCGACCGCCAATCCGAGCCGTTGAGCCGGGCCACGGCTGGGGATCCTACGTAGATACCCCAGGAACTCCAACGCGGTCGAGGGGCGGAACTCGGTCCAGCCCATGCTGTGCTGGTCGAGGAACATGAACAGCCGTCGCAGGTCGTAGCCATACGAAGACAGGGTGTTCGGGCTGTAACCGGAATCCTGCAGATGCGCCAGAAACCGGGTCACCGGGACAACCTCGTACCCGGAGTCGTCCAGCAGGATCACCCGTCGGACAATGCCGCCGTCCACATCCTTGACCACCCGCATACCGGCCTCCCTGTGCCGGTACTCAGTGCATCAGGCTGCAACTCCCAGATCAGGGAGGTGGGTGTCCCGGCGTGTCCAGATAACAGAGAACTCGGCGAGCGCACCGAAGATCGAGAAGATCAGCTTGCCTCCGGAGGTGGTGGTGTCAATCGACTCTGTGAGCGAGCGGAATCCGACGCCGCGCTCGTCGAGGTTCTCCACCGTCTGCAACAGGTGGGGGAGTGAACGGCCGAGCCGGTCGAGCCGCCACACCACCAGGGTGTCTCCTTCCCGCAGGTGCGAGAGGAGATCGTTGAGCTGCGCGCGTGATGTTGTCGCCCCGCTCGCGGTGTCCGTCCACACGCGAGAGCAGCCGGCAGCGCTCAGGGCGTCCCTCTGCGAATCGGCGGTCTGTTCGGCGGTCGAGACCCTCGCGTAGCCCTGTCAATTTCAGAGGACGAGTGCACTGCGAGCATGTGGTTCTCCGAGGGGTGCACACGAGTCTCCTGACCTTCTTGTCAGGAGTGAGCTGCACGACATCGCCCGTATGGAGGTGTCTCTATCGTCCGCATCTGGGGTGACGACCCTGAACGCGTCGAGGAATGCCTCCGCCGCGGCAATCGCCGAGCCCCTTCGCATTGTTTTAGGCCGAGCCGCTAGGGGCGGTGGGCCGCAGCGAAGTCGTCACCGTTGTTCTGCACGTCGTGAGGCGAACGTCGACACACCCGAAAGGCACAGCAGAGTAGCCGACTTCGCGGACGTATTAATCAACGCAAGGTATGTTTTCTCGCTATGAATCAAACTCATAGGTCTGTTTTGCGTCCAAATTCGATTCGCCGACACGAAAACTTCAATGCGACAAAGCAATACCTTGACAGCCGAGCCTCAGCTGGCGTGTGATTAATACAACGTCTTCGAGGATTTCTCGGCAGGTGGCACGGGAGCTCCCAAAGCGGCTCTACACTGGAGGCAATATGAGGCAAAATTAAACGACGTCTCGAGATAGCCTTCCCGAGATTGCAGGATGCGATTGGACGACGCCGTCCGGCGCCATCCAAGTCCACGACATTGCAAGATTAGGCCGGGCCGACACGGGCGGGACACCCTGCTCCCCCGGATTAGTTGGTGGACATTGCTGTTGGTCATAGGATCAGGGTTAATCTCATGGTCCTCGTTGATCTCATGATCCAGGGTTAGCCTAACGCACGACGATCTCTGTGAGGGTCTCGGCGATGCGGCGGCCCGGGGGTCGTAGACGCCGGCCTCCGCCTACAGTTCCGGCGACGTCTTCCACCGACTACATGCGCTGCGGCCCGAGGCCTGTCGTGATTCGACTCGATCGGCCAGGCCGCGAACACTACCGGGCGTCACCGACAGTCACCGCTATAGCTGCATCACGCACCGGGTGGATTTACTCTGCCTGGATGAAGCGCCAGGGAAGTACTGAATGTATACGCCAAGCCAAATCAGACTATTCGCAGACGTAGCTGACATCGAGCAGATCCGCCGACTCGCGCGACATCCACTCATCGCGGGGTTTACGACCAATCCAACGCTGATGCGCCGCGCTGGTGTCAGTGACTATTCGGACTTCGCAAAAGCTGTTCTCGCCGAACTTGACCAGCATGTTGTTTGCTTCGAGGTGGTCGCCGACGACTTCGCCGAGATGGAAGAGCAAGCGCGTAGAATCGCGGAATGGGGCCCATCTGTCTACGTAAAGATCCCAATCACGAATACTCGCGGGGAGCGCTCTGCTGAACTGATCCGTCGGCTGTCGGCAGACGGGATCTGCGTCAACGTGACCGCAGTACTTTGCCTAGATCAGGTTCGCGATGCGGCAGCGGCGCTTGGTGGCAGCCAGGCTGCGATAATCTCTATCTTCGCGGGCAGAATTGCTGATACAGGCCGGGATCCAATACCATTGATACGCGAGGCACTTGGGCTTCTGGCGTCGTGTCCCCAAGTGCAGCTGATGTGGGCAAGCTCGCGGGAGCTGTTCAACTTAGTGCAGGCCGATCGCATTGGATGTCCGCTTATCACCCTCCCTCCAGCGTTGCTGGGCAAAATTCCCATGCTCGGCCGCACTCTCGAAGATCTGTCCGTCGAGACAGTGCGGATGTTCTACGACGATGCAGCGCGTGCTGGGTACATGCTGTGAGAACCGGCTACTCAATACTGCCTTCAACAGTAGGAGATCAATTGCGTCCGGCACCCGTTCGGGGGAACGAGCCTCTAATAGTTGGTCTCGTGGGTTCGAGACCCACCGGATGCGCGCGGACCGATTCCGTCGGTCCCTACACAAGAAGAGGAGGTGAAACATGACCGAACCCCTTATCCCTGAGGAGGCTGTCACGGCCCTGGCCGCTCCACTGGCCCCGGCCCTGGCCGCTCCACTGGCCCCGGCCCTGGCCGCTCCACTGGCCCCGGCCCTAGCCGCTCCACTGGCCCCGGCCCTAGCCGATCCGTTGGCGAGGCTCGACGCTCCAGTGGCGAGGCTCGACGCTCCAGTGGCCGGCTTAGCCGACGCCGTACGTCGACTTGACCCGTCGGCGAACTGACCGGCCAGCCCGGCGAGCTAGCAGCGCCCAGCCGAAGTGCCCTGGAATGTGTGCCCTGGAATGTGTGCCCTGGAATGTGTGCCCTGGAATGTGTGCCCTGGAATGTGTGCCCTGGAATGTCTGCCCTGGAATGCTGATCGGGTTCCGGCGTCGGGCTCGTAGCGCGTCGGAATCCGATCACACCAAGCACCAGTACCTTAATAGGAAAGGCCACTGCGGGAATCCGCCCACGCGGAGCGCGAGCAACGAGGTGAGGTCTTCCAGGGCACGCCTAACCTCGACACAAACGCAGAAGTGTGGGCCGGAGGACCGGTCGGCGAAAGGTCCAGGCCTGGGACCTGGGATATGCGGGTTCGAATCCCGTCTGGTGCACATGACCATGTTCAACGGAACCGGCTCCCCACGTCCGGATGCGAATATAACGACCCCCCCGTCGCCTTCTGTTCTCCTCGCCATCGGTGATGTCCGGTGAATCCGCAGCTGGACGGCGCGGTATCCGACGGGTACCTGACTGTCGCTGGTGGCGTCTGCGCACCGGCTGGCTTTACTGCGGCTGGCGTTGCGGCGGGCATCAAACTCGGGGGAGCGCTCGACCTAGCGCTCATCGTCTCTGACCGGCCAGCTGCCGCGGCCGCATGGTTTACTACCAACCGCGCCGCAGCCGCCCCGGTTGTCATATCGCGGGAACACGTCGCCGGCGGCGTGGCGCGCGCGGTGGTGGTCAACTCCGGCTGCGCCAACGCCATGACAGGCGCGCGCGGGTGCAACGACGCCAGGACGACCGCAGACGGGGTCGCCGCTCTACTCGGTACCACACCCGACTTGATACTAGTGTGCTCCACTGGTGCCATCGGCACGTACCTCCCGATACGCAGGCTCCTCACAGGGGCACGGCTGGCGGCCGGTGCGCTAACCAATGACGACGCCACAGCCGCGCGCGCCATCATGACCACCGACACGCGACCCAAGACCGCCGCTGTGCGCAGTTCCTATGGTTGGAGCGTGGGTGGAATGGCAAAAGGGGCCGGGATGCTCGCTCCCAACACTGCGACGATGCTCTCGGTGATCACGACCGATGCTCGAGTCACACCCGAGGTGCTCCGCACTGCGTCGAGGACGGCGGTCGAACGTACCTTCCACGCGATCACTGTGGACGGTGAAACGAGCACGAACGATACCATTGCGATACTGGCCAACGGCGCCGCCGACGTGACGCCGACCCCGGAGGAACTCGTAGTCGCCCTGACTGAGGTCTGCTGGGCCCTTGCCCGCCAACTCATCTCCGACGCTGAGGGCGCCACCAAGGAAGTCCTGGTCCGGGTTAAAGGCGCCATGGACGAGACACAGGCATCCCAGGCGAGCAGGTTAGTTGCCCAGTCCTTGCTGGTGAAATGCGCTTTGCATGGCGGGGATGCCAACTGGGGACAGGTGGCAGCTGCTCTCGGCCGCTCACAGGTCGAAGCCGACTTCGACAGACTATCCATCGTCATGGGCGGCGTGACCGTTCTCGATGCGGGTATTCCAGCTGGACCGGACGCGATCGCTCTTGCTCGGGCCGGCCTGACCCACCGTGCGATCGTCGTCGAATGCAGCCTTGCCGTTGGTTCAGCCCATGCTGAGATGCTCACCACCGACCTCTCACCAGAGTATGCACGGCTCAACTCGGAGCTTGTTCCCGACCTGAGCAGACCATTGGAGTGAGGTTGTGAATGGCTGAGTCGGTATCGATCATCGAGTATCTTGGCTCGGGGCAGTTGCGTTTCGCTGAGCGCCCCCTCCCACAAAACGGTGGCCTCCTCGCACTTGAGACCACTGGGATCTGCACCACTGACCGCCACATCGTGGCCGGCCGCATCCCGGTGCCAGCACCGTCCATTCTCGGTCATGAGCTAATCGGTACAGTGGAGCGACTTGTCGACCTTCGTGGCGATCACGTCCGGGTCGGGGATCGGGTACTCGTGGCTCCAGGTATAAACTGCGGCACCTGTTTTCGATGCACAGGTGCCCGTGGCGGCTGTCCCAACCGCATCGTGTACGGATTAGACGCGATCGGCGACAGGCTGACTGGTGGCTTCGCTACCCACATGGAGCTACTGCCCGGCTCACGGGTATTTCAGCTCAGCACGGACCTGGCAGCGGACAGGGCCATTTTCACTGAGTTGGCTGCATGTGTGGCTAGCGGGTTGTATAAGGCATTCGGTTCGCCATCACCGCCGCAGTGCAGTGACGTTGCCGTGATCGGCTTCGGCCCCATCGGCCTGGCGGCCGCTACTTTGGTGTGCTGGTATGGCAACCCAGTCGTGGTGGTTGAGCGAGATACCGCGCGAGCTGACCTGGCCCGACGCCTTGGCTTCGAAGTATCGGCGGGTGACGTGACCGTCGACGTCGTGCTGGAGTGCGCAGGTACGCCGGCCGCGTTCGCTGCCGGGCTCGAGTTACTTGGCCACGCCGGCACTCTGGTGGAGCTGGGCAACGCTGCCGATCTCGGTCACGTATCTGTCAGCCCGTCCCGAATCTGCCTTACGGACCTGCGGATCGTCGGCAGCGCCGAGACTCGCGACGAGGACTTCCCGTTGGCGCTCCGGGCAGTGACTGAGGCACCAGTCGACCTGCCCTCAACGATCAGCCATGTACACCGATTCGATGATCTCGCGGACCCGAATGAGCTGTTCGACCCGCCTGACGTCTTTAAGGCTCGCATCGACTTCGAACCGAAGGGAGCTGAAGCCTCGCATGGAAAACAACGCGGCGAAGCTTGACCTGGACCACGTGTGGCATCCGTACACGGATATGGCCGCCTACGCCGGTGAGCAGCTCATGATCGAGCGGAGTGAGGGCTCCTTTGTCTTCGACGCAGACGGAACCCGCTACTTTGATGCTATTTCTGGGTTGTGGAATGTCCAGGTTGGACATGGTCGTCCCGAGCTCATCGCAGCCGCCACCGAGCAACTCAGCCGACTCGCCTACTATCCTCTTAATGGGCGCTCTCACCCGCCAGCCGCATTGCTCGCGGCTCGGCTGGCGTCGCTCGCGCCGGGCGACCTAAACCATGTCTTCTATGGCACCGGTGGCGCTGAGGCAGTGGAGACCGCGATCAAAATCAGTCGTCAGTATTGGCGGCAGCGCGGCTACCCCGAGCGAACTAAGGTGATTGGCCTCGACCGCGGCTGGCATGGCTGCACTATCGGTGCACTGTCGGCGGGCGGCGTGGCTGAGGAGCGGGATCCGTTCGCTCCGCTGCCTACAGAGTTTCCGAAGATTCCCGCCCCATATTGCTATCACTGCCCACTAAGCGCCACGCCAGACTCGTGTCCCGTCGAAACGGGCGCAGCTCTAACGGAGCGCATTCTCTCGGAGGGTCCGGACACGGTGGCCGCTTTCCTTGCGGAGCCTGTCCTCGGGCTGGCCGGGATGGTGCCACCGACGGCACGGTTCTGGAGGGAGGTTCAACGGGTCTGCCGCGAGTACCGCATCCTGCTCGTCGTTGACGAGGTGGCGGTTGGGTTCGGCCGAACCGGACGGATGTTCGCTAGCGAGCACTACGACATCAAGCCAGACATGCTGTTATGCGCCAAGGGCATCACGAGCGGCTATCTGCCGCTGTCAGCCGTGCTGGCCACTACCGAGGTGTTTAACGCGTTCCTCGGTCCTGGCCGCGAGTTGGTGCACGGATTTACCTTCGGTGGTAATCCCGTCGCGTGCGCGGTTGCGCTCGCCAACCTTGACCTCATCGAGGACGAAAGAATGTGCACCCGAGCCGAAGAACTGGGTCGCGATCTGCTCGACTCGCTGCGCGCTGGTCTAACAAGTGTACCCATCGTGGGCGACATCCGAGGCGTCGGCCTCGCCATCGGCGTGGAACTGGTTACTGATCGGGAGTCGGGGACTCCGCTGCCTATTGCCTCGGCGCTGTGCCGCCAACTCGCCGAGCACGGCGTCCTTACCCGGCCGGTCGGTGCAGGAAACGTGCTGCCGTTGATCCCGCCGCTGACCACCACTGCGACAGACGCTTTGGCCGTGGTGGATCTGTACTGCAGCGTAATTAGGGCAGCCGCCACCAACAACGTATCCGTGACGGAGGTATCCACATGACCGATCCGCTGCGCGGCGCGCACACTCTGGCGGTTACCCCGTTCGATACTAACGGTGAATTGGATGAGGCCTCACTCCGGTCGCTCGTGGAGTACCTGATCGAGGGCGGAGTGCACGGCGTAATCGGTTTGGGTACGACAGGCGAGTTCTTTACCTTGAGCATGGCGGAACGGCTGCACATCATGAGCACAATGGCCACGGCGGTACGCGGTCGGGTATCGCTCACTTTCGGCGTAGGCGACTCGGCAACGGCGAACGCCGTGGCGCTGGCAAAGCGGGCCGAGGAGTTGGGCGCCGCGGCGGTAATGGTCCCGCCACCGTACTACTTTGGACACTCCAATGCCGCGGTCACGCATCATATCCTCGAGATTGCCTCGGCCATCCGTACGCCGGTAATGGTTTACGACGGTGGCGGCGGTCGGGAAGTAAGTGTCGCAACCCTAGCGCGCATGAGGTCCGAGGCCTCCAACGTCAGCATGGTCAAGCTCTCGCTGCCGAACCCAAGCAAAGTATCGGCCGTACTTGCCGACGCCCCCGGGATCGCCCCGATCTGTGGCGACGACACGATGCTCATGCTCGCCCTAGCATACGGCGCAGCAGCAAGTAGCATCGGCATCGGCAATCTCGTCCCCGCCGCCGTCGCGGGTCTGCACAACGCCTATGACTCCGGAGATCTGGTCAAAGCCCGTCGGCTGCATCGGGATGCGCTCCTTCCTTTGGTGGCCGTGTGCGGTTCTGGCAAGTCCGAGTACATCCGATGCTTCAAGGAGGTCCTTGTTAAGAGTGGTGTAATCGACTTCCCCACAACCCGTCCGCCCCTCCTTCCCCTCGACCCTGTTCGACGGGAGGAACTCATGGCGGTCGCGCGAGACACCGGGGTGTTCTGATGCCGACGCAGCCCGACAGTGCGCGCAGCATGCTGCAGTACCGCTTACGCGCGGATGGATACGACCGTCGCCTATCGTCGCGCTTGGCCAATTTCCGCGCCCAAGCGCTTGAACTGCTCGACCTTGCGCCCGGGCAGACTGTGCTAGAAGTGGGATGCGGCACTGGCCGCAATTTTGCAGGCGTTCTGGAGAAGATCGGTCCTTCTGGACAGTTGATCGGGGTGGATCAAAGTGCTGACATGCTCAAACACTCACAGGCCAAGCTGGACGCCAACGGGTGGGTCAACGTGCGGCTCATCTACTCGTCCGCCGAGACTGCCTCTTTGGCGGCTCTCGCAGTTGACCGGATCCTGTTTTACGCCACCCATGACATCCTGCGCTCCCGGGCGGCCGTCCTTAACACTTTGAGCGCGGCTGGTCGCCGTACACGAGTGGTAGCTGTAGGCACCCAGTGGGCTCCTACATGGAACGTAGTAGTCAACGGGTACTTATGGTGGACTTCGCGGCGGTATATCACCACATTTGAGGGTTACCACGGACCGTGGACGCTCCTGCGAGAGTACGTACCAGACATGTGCGTAGACACGGCTCGATTCAAAGCTGTCTACCTCGCCTACGGGTCGGCACCAATCCCTGGAGAACTGCAACCACCCGCGATCATCGAGGTGACGCGCAAGCAATTATCGGAAGTGGTGAAGCTACTGGTGGAAGCTGAGCTAAGCATCGAGGGTGTTCACAGCGGTGGGCGGTATTGGCTGGCCTATGATTCCGCCAGGCGACCTGTCGGCGTGGTCGGTCTGGAAGCAGCGTTTGGACGGGCTTGTCTGCTCCGCAGCCTTGCTGTTATGCCGAAGTTCCGACGGCGGGGCTGGGGCAACGCCCTCGCCCGTCGCGCTCTGACTGAGGCCCGACTCGATGGCCGAACCGCCGTGTACGCGCTCAGTACCGGTGCGACCGAGCTATTCCGGGGCCAGGGATTCCAGCCGATACCGATCGACGAATTAGCGAGCGCTGTGAGCAACACTCCCCAGGTGTGTGCGTATCGGGCGGCCGGGATGCTCAGCACGGAGCTAGCTTGGCGCCGCCGGATCGACATACCATGACCGCGGGCCCCGCACCCGGCACTCAAGCCACCGATGGCGAGCTGATCCTGCTGGAACGCGAACGCCTGAGGGCGCTGGCTGATCGATCAGGCTGGGAGCCGCTGTTGCTATCCGAGGCCCGCGGCCTACTCGGCCCCCCACCGCAGTTAGTGGCGGCCCTTCGAGACACTGACTCGTGGGACTGGGGATACCCCCGCGAACAACCCGCACCGGCCACAACGGACGCCATCCGGGCCTGGTTTGCTGGAGTCTATGGCGTACAGCTCGCGCCCGAGGAGATCGGTATCTCGCTGGGCGCCACCGAGATCATACGGTCGGCTGCCGCCTACCTCCGGCCGCTGCGCCCTGACATGGGCACGGTGCTCGTCCCTGCTCCTACCTTCCACCACTTCGCGGGTGGTGCGGAGTCCGATGGACTGCAAGTGGTGCGGATACCGCGAGGGCCGGATGGGCAACTCGACCTGAATCAAGTAGCTGATCGGGATCGGGCCGACACGCTACTCATGTGGCTCTGCTCACCGAGCAATCCTGACGGGTATCTCATGGACCTCTCAGCAGCGGTTCAGTTCACGAATACCCATGGGATCTTCTTGCTTGTGGACGAGACCTACGCACCATTTTGCTGGAACGGGCCTCCTCGTACGGTCTTGTCCGGTCATCGGCGCAGGCTCCTCGCTTTGCATACTTTGTCCAAGCTCGCCAACGTGCCGAGCTTGCGAGCTGGTTTCTTCGTCGGCGACCCAGAATTGGTGGCTCAGGTAGGCCGCCTGCGTGACCGCCGCGGGCTGATAGTCCCCGAGCCTGTTGAGCGTGCCCTGCGTGCTGCCGTGTCGACTACCAGCTGGGTTGAATCCGCCCGCTCCACCGTGGAGGAACCCATGCATCGGACGGTTGCGGCACTGCGGCAGGCGGGCCTGTCGGCCCGGATACCCGAAGGCGGCCTCTACATCTGGGCCTGCCTCGATGGCTACTCCGACCGCACTCTCGCGGACGCGCTGGCCCTGCAGGCAGGCATCGTCTGTCTGCCCGGACAGCACTTCAAGGAGCCGGCCCCTCTGCACGTCAGAATCGCCGCCACGCTCACCGACGGTCAGATCGACGAGCTACCTGCCCGGTTGATTCGCCTCATTCAGCCGTCGTAGGAAACTGCGTTATGACGGAGTGCAAAGCCGGAATCGAGGCCACCAGGCCAGCCAATTGTGACGGACGAACCGCTTGGAAGTCGTCGCCCGGTTTGATCATGTTCTCGGGCCGGACATGACACTCGATGAGAAGCCCGTCGGCTCCCACCACCACGGCGGCCCTGGACATCGCGTCGATTAGCGAGGGTCGGCCCGTACTGTGACTCGGATCCACGATCACTGGTAGATGACAGACCTCCTTGAGCGCTGGCACCGCCGAAAGATCTAGGGTGTAGCGCGTGGCGCGCTCGAAGGTCTGGATGCCCCGCTCACACAGGATTACATCCGGATTGCCGTTCACGATGATGAACTCGGCAGCCCTCACCAATTCCTCGATAGGAGTTGCGAACCCCCGTTTGAGTACGATCGGTCGGCCCGCCGAACCGAGCCTCTTCAGCAGAGCACTGTTGGTCATGTTTCGTGTACCTACCTGAATGGCGTCGCACACCTCGGCGACCGCTCCGATGTCCGCAGGATCGAGGACCTCAGTCACAACCGGCAGACCCACTTCGTCACGTACCGCGGCGAGGATTTCCAAGCCCCGCCGCCCGATTCCCTGGAAGTTGTACGGCGTAGTCCGGGGTTTGAATATTCCACCGCGGAAGATCTGCGCGCCAGCCGCTTTCACTGCGACAGCCGTATCGAGCGTGTCGGTCCGGTTCTCCACCGCGCACGGGCCGGCAACCACCACCGGTGGCGCTCCGAAGCCGATCGGCACGCCGCCGATTTGCACAGTACTCGCCGAATCGTGAAAGTCCCGTGAGGCAAAGTAGTAGGGCGGCGGCACCTCGATGACATCAACCACACCGTCCAACTGGCGTAGTTCGGCGAACGGCACTTCCCGCTCGTCTCCCGAAGTCGCCACGTGCATGCCTCGGTGACTGACTACCCTATGCACTTGCAGATCGAAGCGCGCCAGGAACTTTTCAACGCTCTCAATTGTGGACTCATTGGTAAGCGTGACGATCATTGGTTCTCCTCAACAGTCTCGATGGTGACCTCTCGGCCGGTGGCGCTCGACCTGTACAGCGCAGCTATGATCTCCATTAAGTGGATGGCATGTGCCGGCGTGGAGACGGGCTCCGCCGCGCCGCGGATGGTGTCGAGGAAGTTCCGGATGGCGCGCGAGTGGGTATCGGGATAGGTGGGCACCGGCTCAACCGCATACTCCGCGTCGACGAGGTACCCGTCCTCGTCCAGCGCCAACAGTACGGGGGCTGGGTCAACTCGCATGCCTCCCCTGTCACCGAAGACGAGCGTCTCCCAGGCTCTCCTGCCCGGAATATTGAGGGTCCAAGCGGTCTCCAAACAGATATTGAGGCCGTTGTCGAACCGTATCAACCCTGTAGCTGCCTCCTCGACGTCGCCCATCCAACCCGGTCGAAGGTCACGCCCACGCTCGTCTGCTACGGCCCATGCCGCGTCATGGCGGTAGCGCACCTGATAGTCACCGATCTTCGCATATGTGCTGCCCGACACCACCGTGGCCCGTGGGTGCCCGAGCACATACATGAGGAAGTCAAGATGATGGACGCCAAGGTCGATAAGAGCTCCACCGCCAGAGCGACTCTGGTCGGTAATCCAGCCCGGGGTGGCGCCCCTCCGATCGCAGAGCGTGGTTCGCGCGTAATACGGCGAGCCAATTCGGCCCTCGACGAAGAGGCGGCGCGCCAGGATAACCTCCTCACGGAAGCGGTGGTTAAACAATGGCATGAAAACGACCCCACTTGCGCGCGCCGCGGCAGCGATCTTCCGGACAGAGGGCACGTCTACGGCGGGCGGTTTCTCCAGAAGTACATGCTTGCCGGCCTCAAGCGCGGCGGTAGCCAGTTCTGCGTGGGTAGCATTAGGCGTGCAGCAGGTAATTGCGTCGATGTCCATGTCGAATAGCACCTCGGGATCACTAACTGCCGCCGGTACGCCAAACCGATCGGCGACGACGCGTGCCCGTTCGCCGTTGACGTCGCAGACAGCCACGATCTCTACGTCGGCCTGGCGCAACAGGCCCGGCAAATGGGCCTTTTCCGCAATGGTTCCGGCGCCTAGAACACCGATCCGGAAGACATCGGTCACTGGACACTCTCCTCGGTCGGGTGATGTGATTGCGACTGACCACCCCGACCAGTTCCGCCAGCTGAGGCGAACGGCGGACCGA